>NZ_NOLK01000024.1:0-76176 GCF_002245985.1 Nostoc sp. 'Peltigera membranacea cyanobiont' 232 | reverse complement strand
ATTCAATTGCCCCGAATCTGCTTCAGCATCCAATCAAATCGAGTCCCCGCTAATGTCACTTGAGCCAAAAAGCTAGAACTCAGTTCATCTTCGTATGTCAAGCGTTCATCTAAAGATTTACCTGAGCTATAGTTGATTCTGCCGTAACCCAGACTATTGATAATTCCTTGCTGTTTATCTGCTAACAAAATCGCTAATACTCGATAAAATCGGGCAGCAAACCCTACATCGTGTAGCAATTTGGCAGAAAGTCGCCATCGGGGAATCGATAAGACGATCGCATCCTCAACCGCCCGAATGGTCATCGCAGGTGGACTGGCTTCGACAAAGGGCGTTTCGCCAACTATGTCACCCCGCGATAATCTTGCAAACTCTCGTTCGATACGATCTGTTTGTTCTAAAGTTGAAAAGGCACGGGTGAGAGGATTACTTGTATCTTCAGCAATGGAAGCCACCATCTTGCCATCTAATAAAATATAGAGAGCGTCAACGGGTCTTCCAGCCTGAAACAACACCGTTCCCGCAGGAAGTCTCATCGCATTGCCTGCAACAATCATCCAACCAATATCGCTATCATTTAATTCTGCAAATGTAAATAGAATTTCTCGAATTTGTGGCTGAAAAAGCACCACTGTACTTTGGCCAATTTGGCCGATCATCTGCTCTACTCGGTGAGCAAGTAAAACTGCGATCGCTCGATAAAAATGGGCAGCAAAGGTGACATCTTCTTGCAATTTTTGAATCAACTGCTGTTGAGGAATCATCAATACCAGTGACTTTCTCGCGGCTTTGACTGTAGTTGAAGACTGGTACGAGGCTAAAAAGGGCATTTCTCCTACAACTTCACCATTAGCCAGCCGTGCAACCTCTCGTCCTGATAGTTCGCCACCTTCAAGAGCCGCAAACGCACGACCAATGGGATTATCGTCAGACTGAGCGACAGTAACGCTTAATGCGCCATCAAGCAGAATGTAGAGGGCATTAACAGGTGTTCCTTGGCGGATGAGGATCGTACCAGCAGTAATTTCTTCTCTTTGACCCGTTGCCAAGATCCAGTCAATATCGCTATTTGTCAGTTCTTTAAGTAGAACTTCTGTCATAATTTAACTTCCTTGTGTTCTGCTAACGGGAGAGAAATGGGGAGCGGGAAATAATACCAATTCATCATTGAGAAATTCAGATTAAATCTGGTTTGCAGATGATTGCATTTATCGTCTTATTTTGTAGAATTAGTATAATTACTGAACAATCTCCCCATCACGGATCAACCAGATGCACAGCAACTAGAAGCACGGATCGATGTCTGGTGTTTTGTGATTGAAATCAGGAAGCTTTACATCCTCAAGCTTTTTTGCGATCGCTTCAGATACATTGCTATATAGATTGTCGGTAGGATACTCACCTGGATAATACTCACCTACGGCAATACCACCTGAAAGATTTGCGAGTTCTTGAGCCGATAGCTCTTGTGATTCATTTTGCTTTTTGTTTTCCATTGCCATTCTTTTTCCTTGTCATTTCATCTATGACTAAATTTGCCTAATTTTATGAAAGTGAAGTGATTAATCACATAAGAATAATTTCAGAAAGCAGTTGAGCAAAACTTGTCCAACTGCAATTGATTGATTTGAGAAACCCCGTTTAAGTAGGTGGGTGAGAAAATTTATAACTATGTCATTGCGAACGCAACGAAGTGGAGTGAAGCAATCACATAGTTTTCACCGCTTTTACTTTTCGTTACATAGTTATATTTATTTGTGCCTGCCTACTTACATAGAACCTTCGATTGCAGATATATCTCCAAACAACTCGCCAAGAACTTTTAGATCCTCCGTTGTCGCGTCGGTGATGGTGAGTTGGAACAGAGAAGAGTCTGTTGTCTCTGTATGAAAAGACGACCGTGTTGAGTGACACCCTCGCCTTCGTGATGTTTCTTGGGTAAATCCCCTTGTCGATTTGTGAAATCGTGCAGCCGTAAACTGCAAATTGAAACCACCCGCTACATCATCTAACTCTTCATCCGATAGTTCAATCGCTTCATCTTTCGGAGTAATTTCGTCATCTGACATAGAAACTCCTTTACGTCACGTGTTAAAGTTAAATGAGGCGGAGGGAGTTAACCATGAGCCTAGTAGCAACTCTGTTAACAACCCCTTCTGCTCCTGAAATCCGTCAAACTGAGAAATTCAGATCAAGCTTCAGGGCTAGAAATACCCGCTTCCTTAAACTCTTTAAGATCCTGCTCAGAGAAAACACTCACTTGGAAGGTAACGCTTGTAATACCGCCTTCTTTAGGAATTTCCACAAAACCAAGCTGATAATCTTCGGCATTTGCATTTTTTCCAAATACATCGCTAGTTGCGCCACCGGCAATATCATCAAGTTCTTGATTGGATAGTTCCAGCATTTCATTAGGCTGCACATTTTCTACAATCATTGTTATTCTCCTTGTGGTGTTAATTATGAGCCTAGAAACAAATTACTAGGAATGCCGCTAGGAAATTCTTCTCCAGTGAATTTGATTTCACGTAAATCTTGTTGAGATATAGTAGTTTCCTGACTGTTGAAAGATGCAATACCGCCATCAGCACCGATAATTACTGCACTAGTTTGCTTATCTGAATAGTTGAAGTTGTGAGCATCAACAAAGCTAAAAGCACCACCAGCAACGTTATCCAATTCTTCAGCAGATAGTTCTACTGGCTTAATGTCGTCAGACATAATGTTTTCTCCTCAATTTGTGATGTGTGCTGTATCAAGCAGAATGCAATATTTGAGTTCTAGTTACTAACTTTCAAGAGTGGGAGGAAAGAAACCAGTTGCTTTAATTTCGTGCAAACTTTGATGAGATACAGTAGTTTCTTGAGCGGTGGAAGAGCCAATCCCGCCATGAGGGCCAAGAACGGTTTCACCAGCTTGTTGATCCAATGCGTTGTAGTTGTCAGCATCGACAAAGCTAAAAGCACCACCAGCAACGTTGTCTAATTCTTCAGCAGATAATTCTACGGGCTTAATGTTGTCAGACATGATATTTTTTCCTTAATTTCTGATGTGTATGATGTGTGTTCTATCAAGCAGAGAGAGTGATTTGCTGGTTAGTTGCTTACCGCTTCCCTCGCTTCATGTCTCTAGAATACGAATTCAACTCTCTCATCCGCATCTGAAAAACGTCTAGTATTTCACCTAAGCGAAGTAAGTAGATGTCGTCTAACTTTCGCTATATAGTATTGAGCAATACGTAAGACTTTCGTCATAGGCTAACCCAGCTAGTTACTACAAAAGTCATGGATTTGCTTTCAGGTATGGTATTTCACTGCAATATCGTAGTATGACTAAACATGGAAGGATGAATGAGAGCATTCTACATCCATCGTTAAATTAACTAAATTAATAAATTATCGTTATTAATCTCTAGCAATGTTGTAAACCAAAACAGTAACAACAATGTTTAATAGATTCAACTTAGCAACTAAATTTACTTTACTTCTATTACTGGTGTTCATCGGCGCGATCGCAGTTAGTGGTTTTGCTTTATCTCATGCGCTTGAGCAAAAAGCAGAAGCCGAAATCGGTTATCGCAGCCAAATTATTGCAGAAACTATGAACTCAGTGAGGAACTATACTAATACGCATATCAATCCTCTTCTGACACCGATGATGGACACTCAAGCCACGTTTATCCCTGAAAGGATTCCCAGCTTTGCAGTCAGAGAAGTGTTTGAAAATCTTCGGGAAAACGAAGAATATAAAGATTTTTTATACAAAGATGCTAACCTAAATCCAACTAACTTACGAGATAAAGCAGATGTATTTGAAACGGAACTTATCGAACGGTTTCGCAAGGAGCCAGGGTTGAAAAATATATCCGGTTTTCGTGACTCTTATGACGAGAAAATGTTTTATAACGCTCGTCCATTTTCCATCAACAATCCGACATGTTTACACTGCCATAGCACTCCTGAAGTTGCTCCAAAAAGTCAGATTGCTAGTTATGGTTCAGAAAATGGCTTTGGGTGGAAACTCAATGAAATTTTAGGTACACAAATTATTTATCTTCCTGCCAAGCAAGTCTTTGATGATGCTCATCGTGCTTTCGTTCTATTCATTAGCTTATTTATTATTATCTTTGCCCTCATGATTTTGCTCATTAATTATTTGTTAAAGCGAAATGTACTGCAACCGCTAAAACCAATGGCACAACTGGCTCAGAAACTTAGTATGAATGAAATTAGTGTTGAAGAAGCAAAAGAGTTCGATCGTGAAAAGCTAACATCGATTGTGCAACGCCATGATGAGTTAGGACAATTAGGACGAGTTTTTCAACGGATGGTACATGAAATTTCTATCCGCGAACAACAATTTAAGCAAGAGTTGCATACACTGCGGATTGAAGTTGACGAAGCCAAACGGGCGCGTGAAGTTTCAGAAATCGCTGCATCAAAAACGTTCCAAAAGTTGCAGGAGGAGGCAAAAGTAATTAGAAGCAAACGGAATAATCCAAATTAATAACTATCAATTATGTTAGTGACGCATAAGTTGTCATGACGAATTACGAATTAAAAATTAGTATTAAGGATTTATTATGTCTGAAATTATTTCAATTCACTCATTCCGTGGCGGAACTGGTAAGTCAAACGTCACGAGTAATCTTGCTGCCCTAATCGCTCGTTCTGGAAAGCGAGTTGGGATAGTTGATACAGATATTCAATCTCCAGGAATCCACGTTCTATTTGGTCTTGAGCAAGAGCGAATCCGCTATACCTTGAACGATTATCTATGGGGTCGTTGTCAGATTGAAGAAGCAGTTTATGACGTTAGCGCCATTCTCAAACAAAAACAAACATTTTTTGGTCGCCAGGGGAGTGTTCATCTAATTCCTTCCAGCATTAAAATAAGTGACATTTCTCGAATCTTGCGCGAAGGCTATGACGCACGCCGACTTAATGATGGTTTACATAATCTAGTTCGTCGTTTAAAACTGGACTATCTGTTGATTGATACTCATCCTGGCATTAACGAAGAAACGTTGCTATCGATTATTCTTTCTGATGTCCTGCTGGTGATTCTCCGTCCAGATAAACAGGATTATCAAGGTACAGCAGTAGCGATAGATGTTGCCCGTAAGTTAGAAGTGCCTAAAATGCTAATAGTGATCAACAAAGCACTGCCATCTTTGGATTTCAAAGAGTTAGGGAAACGAGTGGAGAATACCTACAAAACCCCTGTAGCTGGAATACTACCTGTTTGTGAAGAGATGTTTGAATTAGGGAGTGGTGGAATCTTCTGTTTGCGGTATCCAGATCATTCATGGACTCAAAAAATCAGTGCGATCGCTAAACAAATCACCGGTTCTGGAGCCAAATTGTTTGCCAAATAAGTGTTGGTTATCAAGGGTGGACACCAGGATAAAAACATCTCTTGAAGAAGAATTCAGAAGTCAGAATGGGCTAAACGCCCCGCTACTGCTAACAGGAGTCAGAATGCAAGACGCTCGCGGACTCGCTAAGGCAACGCTTACAGTGGGGGATTCAGACCCGCCACTGAATTGTTGCACCACCAAATTTTCAATTTGGTGGGGGTGCAAAAACGCCGTTTATTCAGACGCTCGATAACTCGCTACCACTACGCTATCCGCCAGTCGCACAAAATTCATTCTGTTAGCGATAGCGGGGCGTTTAGCGCATTCTGGCTCCTGACTTCTGAATTCTGTTCGATAACATCTTCGCAAGATGCCTGTTTCGGAATCTAATTCTTGAGGGATCGTCATAGAATTGATAGGGCATCAAGTAGTTAATACTAATGTACCACGGAGATGTAGGGCGCAATGAAGGAGCGATCGCAGTATTCATTCCCCTAACAATTCTCCTCTGCTTCATGAACCTGACTCGCAAAATTCAAAATCTATTTCACCCAAATCATTTGCAAAGTTTGGTGATTCCAAAATACTTTCTTTCTCAACAAACCTTGCCAAAGGTGGTAGTTGTGCCAAGATGAATTTGAGGACTTAGGCAAGTGACACAATGCTAGGACAATTATTAGATGGACGTTACCAAGTCCTCCAGGTCTTAGGTGGAGGTGGATTCGGTCAAACTTACATAGCCCAAGATACCCATCGACCAGGTTTCCCGAAATGCGTTGTCAAACATCTTTTGCCCGTCACTCGTAGCCCTGAATTTCTCGAAACTGCTAGACGGCTATTTAGCAGTGAAGCAGAAACACTAGAACAGCTGGGCAACCATGACCAAATCCCTCGGCTTTTAGCCTATTTTGAACATAACCAAGAGTTCTTCTTGGTGCAAGAATTCATTGAAGGGCATACTCTGAAAGCAGAACTCTTACCCAATCAACCTTGGACAGAAGAGAAAGTAATTCAACTTCTCCAACAGATGTTGGGTATTCTGCAATTTATTCACAGCCACAACGTTATCCATCGAGATATCAAACCGGACAATATAATCAGGCGGCAACAAGACGGTAAGCTAGTGCTGATTGACTTTGGCGCAGTTAAACAAGTCCAAACTCAATTGCTTACAGTTCCAGGGCGCACGGGGGCTACTATTATCATTGGCACTCCAGGATATATGTCTACAGAACAGGGGCAAGGTAAGCCTCGCCCTAACAGCGATATTTATTCTTTGGGTATTATTGGCATCCAGTCACTGACGGGGTTACATCCTATAAATTTTGAGGAAGATTCAGATACGGGTGAAATTTCTTGGCAGCATCACGCTAATGTCAGTTCTGAGTTGGCATCTGTGCTATCTAAGATGGTGCTACACCACTTTAAACAGCGCTATCAGTCTGCGGCTGAAGTTCTACAGGTGCTTAAACATCTTGATACTAAAGTAGAAATACTATTACTTCAATCACCATTTTTTACACAACCGCCTCAAGCTTCACTTTCTCCACAAAACTCAATTGGGCATCGGTCTGTTTCTATCTTGTCTGCCGAAAATTATAGTCGGTTGGAAACAATTCTTTTGGAATTTGTCGGCCCTGTTGCCTCAACATTACTACGACAAGTTGCGGCATCAGCGCCCAACTGCGAAGAATTAATTAGTCAATTAGCCATTCATCTTCGAGGAAATCAGCAAATTGATTTTCAGAATAAAACAATGTTTCTGCTAGAGAAACCTACTCTATTACAGGAACTGACTGTTAATTCGGAAATTAAGTCAAATAATTTGCCAAACCAAGAATCTCAAGCAATCAGCGATAGCTTTGTGCATCAGTGTGAGCGGGAATTGGCTGATTTAATTGGGCCAATAGCTAAGTTTCTAGTCCAAAAAGCTGTTAAGTCTTCTGGGCAAATTTCCCGTGCAGAATTTGTGAAAATTTTAGCATCAAAAATTCCCGAACCTCAAAAAGCTTTGCAATTTCAGCAACGCTTACTTTCCTGATATTTTAAATATTGCATTTTTTCCTGTGTTAATTACAGATTATTAGCTTTGGTTATTCAGCATCTCCAGAGCTATTTTTAAGCTAGCTTTCATCCGATTAAATGCTTCAGCTAACCCGCCAATTTCATCATTAGAGCTTTCTTCAAAATCAGCGCTCATATCACCAATGCTAACTTTTTGGGCTATTTTTTCAATTCTTCTGATGCGCTGAATTACATATTTTTTGATTAAGAAGTTAATTAAGAAAACTACGATCGCAAAGATGGCAATTAAAAGTCCCATGATCAATATCCAAGTCCGTTTGGCATTGGCAAAAATCTCTTGGGAAGGAACAGAGATTATTTGAGCAGAAACAATCTGATTGAGTTGCCAGCCAAAACCATTTTCTGAGCCATAATTTACCAACTGACTTTTAGGAGCCCGATCTGGTGTAGAATGACATCGCAGACATTTCTGTTGTACGATCTTTAGTGGTCGCGCAATATAAAATACTTCGCCTTCTGATAAGTTACGAAAGCCTGTAATCTCTTGAGTTTTGGAGTCGCTGCGAAACCGTTCTACAAGTTGAGTTTCAAAATTATCAGCTTTATCCGCTAAATTAGTCGGATTAAGTGTTGCATCTTTATGAAAAAAGTTTTTAAATTCAGGCTTTTTACGAAAATTCTCAAACACCTCTTTAGAGGAAAAAGTTGGTACTACTTCCGGCATGAACGTTGGGTTGGTGTCTAGTCTAGGTTCTAATAAGGGATCTATACGATTTTGTGTATAATCTCTAACCGCGTTCACCATTTGGATGAGAATCTGTGCTTGAGAAGTTACTTCATTTTGCGCTCTCCCTTGAAGTACACTAGATAAGGCAACGCCACTTCCCACAATACTGACTATGAAAACTAATATTAAAAGTAAGTTAAATTTAGCACCTATTTTTAAATCTTTTAATGTGATGTTATTTAACATAACCTAACCAACGAAGATGGTATCTGAGTTTGTCTAACATTTATTTATACCTGTTAGAAAGCATCTCAACAATATTTAAATAAATATTAATTTTTGACTGCAATGCAACTTACTTAGGCAGTAGTCAAACTTATCTAAAATTAGTCCTGAAAACCAAGTTACTTCCTTAACCCTAATTAGCGATGTTTTTGCGATTTTCCCGGCGTTTATTTCTGTTTAATTTACTAGGTTTTACATTTGCTGCCTGCAAATCACGCGGCTTTGAGGGCACGTTAACTGTTGGTGCAATCAACTATGGTGGAGGCGAACAGATAATTAATCAATATGCTAAATTTAACAGTTATTTGGGCGAAAAAACCAACTCATATATTCAGCTAGAACCTGTTTTTAATGAGAATAGAGCGGTTGAGCGTCTTGAGGCTCGTGCTTGGTCATTGGTATTTGCTCCACCAGGTTTAGCGGCTATTGCCATCGCACGCCACCAATATGTTCCTCTGTTTCCTTTAATAGGAATCAGTAATTTGCGCTCAATCTTCGTTGTTCGCAAAGACAATCCCATAACCGACTTGAAACAACTGCAAGGAAAAACACTGGCTTTAGGTCAGTTAGGTTCCGCAACAGGATATTATTTCCCTCTTTACAATCTTTATGGCACAACACTAGCTGAGATCCTATTTGCACCCACACCCAAAGCCGCACTGGAATTTGTGGCTCAAGGAAAAGCGATCGCTTGTGCTGTCTCAGAAGCGGAATTGGCTCTCTACGGTTCACAGTTGGCCCCCACCGAATTCCGCATCCTATTTAAAGACCCTCACTATGTACCATTAGGTGTGGTGTTGATTGGGCCGAATGTAGAACGTAACCGTCAAGAGTTCATCCGAAAAGTGATGAGTGATTCGCCTTCAGGTTTAGCTCAAGAAGTAGGATATGTACCCAATGGACAAGTACCAGATTACAAATACATGATTTCTGTGGTCGATCGGGTGAGTTCTATTACTTCTAAGCTGCAAACTAAACCGGTTCGTTTATTTTGATTGACATTCCTGATTTCTCAAAAAAACAATTTAAATCGTGCTAGCTGGTTTTGAATTGTTTCTGTCAGGATTTTATTTAGTTCTGTGGTGTCTTGGAATTGCAAAATTTGCTGTGTGGGTAAGTCGAAGGGAAATTGTCCTTCAAAGTCTGGGCGTTGCATTTGCGCGAGGAGAATCTGTTCAGAACGCTTACTTTGGATGGCATAGCCAATCTCAATACAGACATTGGGACTAGGAATTAATTGCGGGGTTTCTTTACCGTCAATACTAGCGATGGGTGTGGTGTCAGCGATAAATAACAAACTCTTCCGAATTTTTCGCATAATCGTGCGGTTAATCCGAAGAGGAGTACCACTGGGGCGAGAGGATTCTACTAATGTTAGCGGAAGGCGCGATCGCAAATTTAAGCTGGATAAACTTTTTTGTAGTTCTTCTCTAAGAACATTCGTCGCTGCGACATACTCAGTTTGATAGGATAAAAAAATCGTTGGTTCTAACTGAGCCAACAGTGCTTGTTTGGTAAAATAAATTTCATGACTAATTAAGTCAATGTTAGCGACGGAATAGCCACCGCTACCTTCAATATAAAATTCAATATTTTCCCCTTCTAGATAGCGCCCAAACCAAGTTGATTTCTTAACTTCGTCGCTTTCTTCTAAAAAGTCTGCTCGCAATGCCGATCTCAGCAGGCTTTTTTTGCTTAAGCGAATGTCTGGCGGACGTTTTTCTAGTTCTGGAATCGGCTCGTAATCCTGAATATACCACGCTCTGAGCGCAATAATTGACATAAGGCGCTATTTAAACTATTAACTTAGTATAATCTTACACCAAGAGCAGTCCATATATTAGACTTATTTTTAAACACAACAAAACCCAAACTTCTACTCGCTGAACTATCTCTTCTCGTTATTTATCAGATACAGGGATGTACTAACTTTCATCGCTTGCGTAAACAAGTTACAAAAACTAGTGACAGCGCCCCCTAATCTTCCATATTTGAGGAAATAGCAGTTTTCGCGTTGGGTGTTGCTGTGTTCTGACGAGACAGATGTAAGTTAAACAGCGTCTTTTACCTCTTACTTACGATTCTAAATGCAGCTGTTATATCTGCCAGGGAAGCTTGTTTTTTAGCTTCAACTATTAGATTATCACTTCTGGATAAGAGGGATTTTTTCTGCAACTAAACTTAACTTTTAAATTATTTTTAATCTAAGTCAATATATTACAGACCCTGGATAGTTTCTAAATCTTTTTTATAGTCTATTGTAAAAACATCATCAATCTTTTGGATGAATTTAGCAATTGCTAATTAAAATTTTAAGTTTTGAAACTAACAATTTTAGGACTTACGCATTGACAGAAAAGCCAAAATGGTAGGTATGCTTTTCAAGGCTTTTAACTAGATTTTCCATCCACCTTTTTGCGATGCCTGCGGCGGGCTACGCCTACACAACCAAGAAAAGATGGTTTGTCAAAGGCTGGAACGACCTATTTACGTCAATCCACAAGAGAACTCGTTTGTACAGTGTATAAGTCCTAAATTTGTAATATTCTGAAAATCAGTGTGAAAATTGATTCCTCTACCTTTAGCGATCTATTTTGGCTGGAGGCTTGACAGGGATTTCAATCCAGAACTCTGTACCAATGCCCGGTTCTGAAATGCACTCCATTATTCCACCATGTTTTTCGACAATAATTTGATAGCTGATCGCCAATCCCAGTCCTGTACCCCTACCCACAGGTTTAGTAGTATAAAACGGGTCAAAAATCCGCTTTTTTACCTCTACAGCCATTCCAGGCCCATTGTCACTAATACGAATCAATAGCCGAGAGTTATCTGCTGAAACTCTAGTGGAAATGTGGATAGTAGGCATTGGGGATGGCTTATTCTCTTTGTTCCCATTCCCCATGGCCCTTAATCCCCATTCCCTATTGCCCCTAATCTCCAGAAGAGACCCCGAGTTCCCCATTTCCAAAGCATCTATAGCATTGGTGAAAATATTCATAAATACCTGATTCATTTGTCCGGCATAACATTCTACTTTTGGGATGTTGCCATAGTCTTTGATTATCTGAATGCCTGGAAATTCACCATTTGCTTTCAGCTGATATTGTAAAATTAGTAAGGTGTTGTCAATACCTTCATGCAAGTCAACGCGCTTGTTTTCAGCCTCATCCAAGCGAGAAAAATTGCGTAACGACAGTACTATTGAACGGATGCGATCGCTTCCTACTTGCATTGAGGTAATGATTTTTGGCAGGTCTTCTACCAAAAACTCAAAATCGATTGAAGCGATGGCAGCACTAATTTCACTATGAGGATCGGGATAGTGTAGCTGGTAGAGGCGTAAAATTTCTAGTAGTTGTTCGATGTAGTCACTGGCGTGGCACAGATTACCGTAGATAAAGTTAACAGGGTTGTTGATTTCGTGGGCGATCCCCGCCACCAACTGTCCTAAGCTGGACATTTTTTCGGTTTGAATCAATCTTGTCTGTGTTTCTTGAAGTTTATGTAGAGTATGTCCTAACTGTGCAGCTTGATTTCTGGCTTCCGTTTCGGCAGTATGGGTTTGTTCGTAGAGTTGTGCTTGTTGAATAGCGATCGCAGCCTGATCTCCTAACTGTTGCAATAAATCAATTTCTGCATCCTGCCAAATTCTGGGAGCATTACATTCATGGGCAATTAGTAAGCCCCATAGTTCCATACCTATATTAATCGGAACAATTAAGTTTGCTTGAATTTGCAGACTTTGTAAAAACTCTCGATGACAATCAGTTAAAGAATCCGTTAAAACGTTGTTAATTGCCCGGACTCTACCCTGAGAGGATAAATACGTATGCTCATCAAGAAAGCATTCTAATGATGCATTCACTCCCAAAACTGACTGCCAATTACCATGAATCTCTTCCACAGTCACCGATTTACTGTTCAGTTGGAAAATCACTACCCGGTCTGAATTTAGCAGTGAGCGAACTTCGCAGACGATAGTTTGTAGGGTTGTTTGCAAGTCCAACGTGCGGCGAATCTGCTCTGTGACTTGCTTGATTACCTTGGTGAGTATTAATGATTTTTCTAGTTCAGCAGTTTGTTCTTGCACCCGCAGTTCTAGGTTGGCATTCAGAGTTTGTATCTCTTTATACATCTGCTGCTGCTGAATTGCCATTGAAAAATGATCGTACAAGGCTTGTGCCAATATCATGTCTTCCAACTTCCACTCAGCCGCTTGCCCCTTTTTTTGCTCTCGCCAAACCTCAAAAGAAAGCTGGGGTAACAGTTGTCGGCGATTTGCGTCACATCGTCCTGCCCACAATATCTCGGTTTCAAATTCAGCGCGAAAAATGGTTAATACACCGATAAATTGTTCCCGGTAATGTAGAGGAATCACCATCAGTCCGCGAATTTGAGTAGAACGGAATGCTAAAGCCAAAACTCGCAAATGTGGTTCTTTATAGAGGTCAGCAGTTGTCCAAATATTACCTGGTTTACACTCAGCCATCCAGTTTTGCCATGTAGGATGCTGTTCAATAATGCTGTTATCTAATTCGTAGGGTAATGTGGGTTGATCGCCCCAGGTGTATAGTTTCCGACTATTTTCAATGTAAAGCCTGCCACCTACTCCACTGAATGCGGTAATAACTTCTTCAAGCGCTCCCTGTAACTGGATTGTTGGTAGTTTATGCAAGAGTGTGGTCACTTGGTTAATAGTAGCTTCTTGCTTTTGCTGAGTAAGGGCTGTAGTGAGTAAATTACTTTGAGCGATCGCGATCGCCACCTGGTCAGCAACTTGCTGTAATACTTTTAGTTGCCGCTTCAAAATCTTTTGCGGTTCACTGTGGTGAGATACCAACAATCCCCACAATTTAGGCTTTACCGATTGTTCTTGGGGATCGCAATCTAAAATTGGGATGACTAAAGAAGATTGCACACCCATCGCCTTTAAGTATTGAATATGACATGGGTCTACTTGTCGATAGTAAATATTAGTTTGTAGGCGTTTGCCAGTTTCTTTTGATTGTAGAGGCGATAGCCCAATCTTCCCATTTGCGACATCGACAATCGAACGTTGCCCCGTTAACAAAAACATCTCTCTGGCCGCTTCGGGGATATCATGAACTGGGAAGCGCAACCCCAATAACGATGGCAGACGTTCTTTATAAATAGATTCAGCAATGACTTCACCACTACCATCAGCATCAAACCGATACATCTTGACTCGATCTGCATGTAAAAATAACCGCACTTCCGTAACGGTAGTTGTTAATATTTCTTGAAGATCGAGCGATCGCCTAATCTGTTTGATCATCCGGTGCAGCAAGCCTTCTTGGTCTAAGCTTTGCTGTAACCCGTTTGGCTTATCGGTAGATATCATTGTTTTTATACACTATGGCTTAAGTATAGTTTTTCCTATAATTTGTCTCTAACGATAAATTTCAACTTCCAATGCCTTGATTTTGGTTCCGTTTTCAAGAAATTCCTGCTAGAAATGTTTTGCCAGAAGCATACATCTGTTGCAAATATTTTTGGAAATGGATCGGAGGATATTTGAAAAGTATTAGATATTTTGCTTAATATTCCGTAGTTCTTAAAAAGCTGATTTAGGGAGATATCAAACCACCTGGTATATCATTAGTCACTTTTTAAACATCCTCTCAAGGAGACAATAAAGAAAAATTTAATCATTGACACTTTATTGATTTTATATTCTCAGCTATTAAAATATTTCAGTATTTTTACTTAAATAATGTCTTCATCATTGCCTCAAACTAAAAATATTTTTTACGATTTTTGTCCCGGAAGCTCCTCCAAAAATGCATTAGTTCACCTTAAAAGCCATACATTAGCCGGATGTTTATTAAGATTTGGAATAGCGATCGCTATTCCAAATTGCGAAGCCTTAAGTATACGTTATATATTTTCACTAATGTGAATCTTTATCGATAAAATAATGGCTAATTTGTCAAATCAGCTAGAGGAAAAAGCATTTCAAGCCTGATAAAATAATGGTTTTAAGATTTTAAATCCAAAATATTATTAATAACAACAAGGTTATTTATCTCCTTTTTAAGTAGGGTTAGTTAGGTTGAATTTTGAACAGAACCGGATTAAAATATTGGTGATTTCCCTCCAAAATTTTGAATGGAAATATCCTATTACCCTTCTAATTGCTGATTTTATGTTGAATGTAACTATTTTGATTAAATTATTCGTAAATTACCTTTGAAGATAGTAAGTTACGGATTTCTTCACGAACACTCATGAGAGTTTTACCGAGATGGTTAAGACCTGCTTTATTAGCACCGCAGCCCCAAAAAGAATCGGTTGGGGAATTTTCAACCAAAAGCTCATCACCAGTCTTCAGCAGAACTTCTCTAATATGAGCATGAGTGAGAAACTTTTTGAGTAAAGCTTCTCGCATAATTTGAGTTTTGACCAAATCCCAGTCTCGCCGGAGTTGGCGAGTGCTACATCTTCCTAAGGCGGCAGCTTCTTCTGGCGTGGCGGCAGTATGGATGAGGGGTATAATTGCCGCATCTTTGCTGCCAACAAACTTTTGCGCTTGATAATAATGCTCAACCGTTGCCCAGTAAGTGCCCTGGATGTGGATTTCGTGGGGAGAAAAGTTAGAAAAACAGCCGTAAGGCTGCCAAACCTTATAAAAGTAAATGGTCATTTGAAAATTGCTCTTTCATATATAGCAATCCTATTTGATTTGTGAGAATTGCAACCTAAAACCGAGCTTATAAGGATTCCAAATTCTGTCACTTCATCGGTAAGGTGAGGGTGAAAGCTGTTTGACCAAAAGCTGTTGAGTCAAGGGTGAGGTCGCCATGATGTGCCCTGGCAATTTCACGGGCTAGGCTGAGTCCCAGTCCAATGCCTTCTATCTTGCGGGTTCGAGCCGGATCGCCGCGATAGAAGCGCTCAAAAATGCGATCGCGTGCGCTGTAGGCATCGCTCACTGGAATATCTTTGGATGCATTGGCAATGGTGACATGGAGAGTTGTTTGAGTTTGATGAGCGCGGATCTTTATCCAACCGTTGGCGAGATTGTATTTTATAGCATTACTGAACAGGTTTTGCAAAACTTGAATCAGAAGATCGCGATCGCCCTGTAGGCGCAGTCCATCACTAAAGTCAGTTTGCACATTCAACTGAGGAGCCAGCATTTCCACATCTTCTAGCATCTCCATTAGCAACTCAGACATATCTACTTCAACCAGATACAAGCTCATTTTTCCGGCATCAGCCAGAGATAGGAGCAAGAGTTTTCGCATAATTCCACTCAGGCGGCGCACCTCATCCAATAAGTTACTTAAGCGCTGTTGTACTTCACTTCCCGGATCGACCTGTTGCAGCGTTCGCTCCAATTCGCCTTGCAAAATAGTTAGTGGGGTTTTCAGTTCATGAGCCGCATCACCACTAAAGCGGGAAGCTTGGGTAAAACTGCGTTCCAAGCGTTCCAGCATCAGGTTAAATACTTGAATTAACTCGACAAATTCAACATCAGTTGTCCCAATGGGAATCCGTTGATCTAGCCCCTTGACAGTCACTTGTTGAATAGCACCCGTTAATTGATGGACGGGACGCAAAGCACCACCAGAAACCAACCATGCACCGACTGCAACCAGCAGTAGCGATCCCGGAATTGAAACCAGAAAAATGTTCCGAATGATAGCCATCTCTCGATCGATAGCTTCCAGATTAACGGCAATGGCAACCTGAGCATTAGGAAACTTCGTTGCCCCAATTCGCCAAGCTGCTTTTGCTGTATGCTCGGTAACAAATTGAGGTGGGCGTGGACGAAGAAAGGGTGGCGGCCCAACGGACAGATTTCTATTAGAGGGTGGTGGTTCTCCCTGTGGGGGTGGTGGTAAAGGTATCAACTGAAGACGCTTAAGCAGCAGGTGATTCACCTCAACGTCAGCAGGTAGAGAGTTAGATTCATAAAGGATGTTGCCGTTTGCATCAAGCACCAGTAGGGCGATGGGGGTTTTTGTATTGGTTCCGAAGCCATCAGATAATGAATCTTTGTAAAATTGCCATCGGAAAGGTCGGTTTTCTTGGCCCTGAATTTTGGGAGGTTCCCCCCGTGGTGGCAAGTTTGGAGTTGCCCGCATCAAGTGATTTAACAGTTCTGCATCAAGACGGCTGATTTTAGCATTGTAAATCTGAAACCAGGAGACTGCGCCAAACCCTACTAATGTGGTTCCAGCTAGAGCCGTAGATAACAGGGCAATTCGGAGGCGAAACGAAGGGAGCTTCATGAGCTAGACTCTGGTTTGCGAAACCGATATCCAACCCCGCGAATGCTTTCAATCCAGACTGCTTCATCAATGGGGTCAATTTTTTTACGAATTCGCTGGATACAAACATCTACGACGTTGGTGTTGGGGTTAAAGTCATAGCCCCAAACATGCTCCAGAATTTGGGTACGGGTGAAAACCCGTCCGGGAGAGCGCATCAGATACTCCAGAAGATTAAACTCGCGGCTGGTAAGTTCTATCGCCTGGCGATCGCAAGTGACTTCTCTGGTAATCCGGTCGAGTTTGATCGGCCCAACGCTAAGGAGATTTTGGCGCTCGCTCACACTCCGGCGAACAACGGCATGAATTCTAGCCGCTAACTCTTCTACAAAAAACGGTTTAGCGATATAGTCATCCGCTCCTAAATTTAGCCCTTCTAAGCGATCGTCTAGTTCATTCCGAGCCGTCAACAAAATTACCGGAGCATTCCGACCTTGCCGCCGCAAGAGTTTCAGAATTGATAGTCCATCCTTTCCCGGCACCATAATGTCGAGGACAAGAACATCATATTCATTTTCTAATGCCCGCAGATATCCTTCATCACCATTGTCGCAGTAGTCTACAACAAATCCCTGCTCCTTCAGTCCAGCCCGGACGAAGTTAGCAATTTTCGCTTCATCTTCAACAAATAAAACGTTCACAAGCATTTATTAGTTCATATATTGTTCCATTCTAGATTCATTACCTTTGTGCTTAAATTACAAAACTGTAATTTAGAAAGCAAGTGGACTGTAATTTTGAGGTGGCTTAATCATAAATATGAACACCCTACCTTTTGCAGGTTGATTTTTATGAATATTCGTCGAGTCTTAGCCGTAGCAGCAATTCCTTTTTTGATTGGTACATTTGGTTTTGTTACACCCAATCAGGCAAATGCCGCTAATCCATCCAATCGGAATGCCCAGATTTCTCAACAGTCTCCAAGACCACAAATATCTGATAAAAAACCACAGGTTAGACATTCTAAACCCAGTCTAAATCAGAAAAAGCATCCTCCCCAACATCCTCAAAATCAGAATCAGGGCGCGGATCAAAATCGTGTAGAACGCAATAACCGTTAATTGCAGCACCCTTTCTTCCTCAAAATTACAAAACTGTAATTTACAAGCAGGGCAAACTGTAATTTTGGTTCAGTTAAATCAGAAATGTAAACAATCTATCTTTAGGAGAACAATAATGAATATTCGTAGAATACTAGTTGCAACAGCAATTCCAGTTCTGGTTGGCACATTTGGTTTTATTTCACTAAATCAGGCAAATGCCGCTAATCAATCTCCTCAAATTGCACAGGCACAACAACCACCCAACCAACCACCAGACGGACAACGGCGACCTCCTCGACCTGATTTTAAGGCGGCTGCGGCGAAACTAGGAGTTAGCGAACAACAGTTAAAAGATGCGTTGGGAGTCCCTGCCAATCCTCCAAATCCAGGCGATCGCAATCAGCAACGCCCACCTCGTCCTGATTTTAAGGCGGCTGCGGCGAAACTAGGAGTTAGCGAACAAAAGTTAAAGGATGCGTTGGGTGTTCCTGCTAATCCTCCAAGTGGCGATCGCAATCAGCGCCCACCCCATCCTGATTTTAAGGCGGCTGCGGCGAAACTAGGAGTTAGCGAACAACAGTTAAAGGATGCGTTGGGAGTCCCTGCGAATCCTCCAAATCCAGGCGATCGCAATCAGCAGCGCCCACCTCGACCTGACTTGAAAGCAGCTGCGGCAAAACTGGGTGTCACTGAACAACAGTTGATAGATGCGTTGGGTATTCCGCCTCATCCTCCTGGTGGCGATCGCCCTAACCCAGCAAAATAGCTGAAAATTAAGGACTTCCAAATAAAAAAATATCTAACTATTTCTTGTGGGATGGGTGTCTCGCTCGTCATATTGAACTAGGCTGACTAGAGACCCCACAAGATTGGACGATTTATTTGTTGGAGTTCCCAATGGCACGCTTGATAAGGGAAAATCGTTGAGGCAGCAGGGGTGCAGAGGAGCGGAGGCGCAGGGGAGAAAGAAGAAGTTTTAAGCATTGCGTTCGGATATTTAGAAATTCCCCTCTGCGCCCCTGCCCCCCTGCTCCTCTGCTCCTCTGCAATCCTTACGCTGCATACCCTTCAGCTTAACTTAGTGCCATTCGTTGGAGTTCCCTTGTATCTTAGAAGACTGGCAAATTATTTAATATCACCTTGACAAAAAAAGCATGGTGAAAGCGGCATGAAAAAAGATGATTATCAAATAAGTCGCATTCTGAGTCGTGGCTGATCGATCCAGAGGAACAATCTGTGTTTGTTTATCCGCCAGATCAAAGCGCCACTTTTTACGATGAACCAGGAACACGTTTGCCAGTGCCAGAATTTGCCAAAGATTTTAACCTTACTGTAGCAGGCTTGTTTGGCTGGTTGCTTGAGTGAGTTGTGGTTTTGCGATCGCAGCAGCGGCAGCTAGGATGGGTGCTATTACTCAAAATTTTCTCAAGCGGAAATATAGCGATCGCTATCAGGCGTAGGTTAGGATTTTTCATCGTTATTGCATCGGTATTTTTCAATCCATCTGAGGATATCTGAGCGATCGTATACAGCAATCTCATCTGGCTTCAAATCAGCGAACTTCTTAGAAGCATGGCTATATTTTGAACTCGTGATGGCAATCCCACCTGTTATGTTATGTGTCTTGGCAACCCCATATAACATGTGCGCGATTACTGAACGAAAATCGGCGGCTATTCTTCCAAGAGGTGGGAGGAATAGCCGCCCGCCGATTTAGTAATTAGTCATTGCTACTAATGACTAATTACTAGCATTCTGTTAGTCAAGCAAACTATTCACATTCAATTAAAAATCGAAGGTTGTACGAAGCACACCTACATACTGCGTATCATTTCTACTGTCGTTTTCCGGGTTGAGAATCACCCAAAAACCAGGAGTCACAGAGATATTATCGTTTAGGCGGTAGCGATAGAAGGCTTCGATATGGTAAGCGGTGTCTCGGTCTTGACGGACATCACTGTTAGAGACACGTGGTGGTATACCAAAGAGAATTCCTGGCAAGTTACCCTTACCCCCCACATCAGGAAAGGACATACCAATCGCGCCAAACCAGACATTGGCATTGTCACCACTGTTCACAAATAGAGAATCTGTTCCACCTCTGCCATTAGAAATATCACTCAAACCAGAACTCTTGGCATTTGCCCAAATATATCCACCCCAACCGTGAATTTGGAAATTCGGAGAGAAGCGATAGAATCCCTGTGCGCCGACAATATCGTTGGAAGTAGCAATGTTGTTGCCAAAGGGAGCGTTTGACAGGGTGCTACCCGTCCCGGCTGCGAGATCGACTACTCCACCAGGACTATAGCCATGAGAGTAGGCAACACCAATAGCTCCTTCCTTACCGTAATAGGCTAAGTGCGCCAGGGCGTTGTAGCCGCCATCAAACAAGCCGTTGCTGCCCGATGGCGTATTGGGAGTGCTTGCTAAATAGCCCAAGGTGAGAACCAAGTCTTTGGTAATGTTCAAGTTAGCGGCTGCACCCCCACCACCTCGCCGGAATAAGGGACTGTATGACCCAAATAGTGAGGGAACCCCATTGCCGTCGTCAGCGATTGTGGGGGGAGTGACAGTAGTTGAAATATCGGTGTAACCAATGCCTGTGGGGCCAACAACGAAGTTAAGAGAATCACTGACTGGGAAGTAGTAACGGATGTGGGGAACAAAAAGTGTATCGTTGCTGTCATAGTCAAAGTTCAGGCGTGTCATGCCTGTGCCTGTAGCTGCGGCAATTTGGCTTGCACCATTGGTGGAATTTCCAAAGTTACCAAATTCTAGCCGGACTCGCAATAAATCTTTGCCTGTGAAACTGCTCTCAAAGTTGAGACGACCCCGGTTTGCAAAGTAGATACGGGATTCATCGCGATCGCCACCTACTCTATTACCAAAGGTATCACTAATGGCGGTAATAATTTGAGCATTCAGTCTGGTAGTTGTGGAAAATTGCTGCGCCTCTAATGTTGCTGTATGTGCCTCTACGGTATCTACTCGTCCGCGCAGAGTAGTCAGTTCTGCGGCAAAGTCTGTCTGCAACTTTTGCAGTACTGCCAAATCTTGCTTATTAACTAAATCGCTAGTCGCTGTGGCAATTAACTCATTAATCCGATCCAAACAAGCATTTAAACCTGCGGCAAACTCATAACGGCTTAAGGCGCGGTTCCCGCGATAGGTGGAATTGGGATAACCTGCAATACAGCCGTAGCGTTCGACCAACGATTGCAATGCACCAAACGCCCAATCGGTTGGTTGTACATCAGAAAACTGGGAAACAGAATTTACTTGCCCCTGCAAATTCCTATTAGCATCTGCTGCATTAGAATCATCTTCTGGAGGTGTTGCCCAAACTGCTGGAACTGCCAAAAATAGGATAAAAAAGCTATGAAAAACAATTTTTAGCATTGACTTATTTACTTGAAAGTGGTTAATTTCTGACTTTGGAACTCAAGAGATTACACTCAAACCAAAGCTTGCAGGTTGTGAGTTAATCAGCATTAAATTTACATATTTTGAGTTTCAGTTTTTGGTTACTTAAAGCAACCCTATGACTCTTTGCTCATTGCTGCTTTTAATAGCCGCTTCTATAATCCGCATTCCATTAATTCCGTCTTCGGCAGTAACAGCAATTGGCTGATTATCAATAATAGATTTATATACCGCGTCGTAATAGCCTAAATAACTGCCCTGTGAGCTTTTTACTTTTTCCCGAATTACTTTTGTGTCTTTTTCTGTATGCAGCAAGCCATATTCACTTTCCGGCTCTGTATACCAATCAAGTGTATTAGGCTTGATGCCTGCTACTAAATACTCTTCTTGGGCATCGGCTCTGCTTTTGAGAAAAGAACCCTTTGTACCATGTATGATATAGGCAGGTGCAGGCTCACGCACAAGGAAACCTGCTTTTAGTTTGACGCGCAGTTTGTCGTAGTAGAGTATTAACTCGAAATAATCATCTACCTGCGATCGCTGCCTTGTGATTCGGATGTCTGCAAAAATAGCATCCGGCATCCCAAATAAATGCAAAGCTTGGTCTATTAAGTGCGGGCCTAGATTGTTTAATATTCCTGCACCTGGACTTGGAACTTCTACGTGTTGTTTATGGCTGAGTGCCGGTTTATATTTTTGAAATTGAAATTCTGCTTCAATAATATCACCCAGCAAGCCTTCTTGGATAATTTTTTTTACTGTTTTAAAATCACTATCCCACCTGCGGTTTTGATACACAGATAACTTCTTTCCCTGTTTTAATGCCAATTCATTCAGTTGTTCTGCTTCTTTAACTGTAGTGGTAAATGCTTTTTCTACAACTACATGTTTGTCTGCCAACAAAGCCTGTTTAGTATAGTCGTAATGTGTATAAGTTGGTGTATTTACCACCACCAACATTACTCGATCGTCGGCTAGCAATGCTTCCAAAGAAGGATAGCTTTTTACTCCTGGATAATCTTCTTGTATCAGCTTTTTGCTTCTTTCCCAGGAGCCTGCTAATTGAAAACCGGGATGCAAGTCAATGAACGGCGTATGAAATACCTTACCGGACAAACCATAAGAACAAAGAGCCGTATTGAGAGTTTCCATCTTTTTACTGATTGACTGAAGCGAAAGCTTATATAGGAATCCGGTTTGATTTCTGAAAAGATACGTAGGGTGTTATCGCGGAGAGTACGGCACGAAACCCTTGATAGTGGTGCGTTACGAACTTCGTTCTAACACACCCTACATACCTAATTTTGTTCAAAAATCAAATAGGAGTCCTATATTTAGTTGTTATCAAATGGTCTACATAAAGCTTGCCCGCTCGGAGCGGGCAATATGCCCACCCCACAAGAGTTATAGCAATCTTATTTGATTTGATACTAAATTTGGTTGTATCGGAATTATTCCTCTTTTCTCTTCCTCTGCGGTTTTTTAATCATTTAGATACTACTGGATTTAATTTTAGAAGTCGGGTATGTAGCTTTTTACAAATGATGCAGTTCAGAACGCCACAGAGGTATTAGATAGATACAAATTACATATCTTCTAACTCAATTCCTTTAGTTTCTTTAATAAAAAAGAGAATGAAAAAGAATGAGGTAGCAGCCGCAATTGTATAAAGTCCATAGGCAGAACCTAGACCGAAATATTGGAGTATGGGAGGGAATGTTGTGGAAATAACGAAATTCGCAACCCATTGGATGGCAGCAGCAACTGAAAGTGCAGCCGCTCGAATTTTGTTATTAAACATTTCTCCTAACAACACCCAAACTACTGGCCCCCAAGAGAAACCGAAGCAAAATACATAGAGATTGGCTGCGATGAGAGCCAGAGTCCCGGCGCTTCCCGTGAGGGCGGGGTTTCCAGCAGCATCTAGGGGAGCGTTGCCAAAAATATAAGCCATCGTTCCCAAGGTAAAGGTCATACCAATTGACCCTACTATGAGCAAGGGCTTGCGACCAAATTTATCCACGAAGGCGATCGCAATTAATGTTGTAATAATATTGACGGCTCCTGTAATCACCGTGATGCTTAAGGAACTTTGTTCGGAAAATCCAACTGCCCGCCACAAAACGCTGCTGTAGTAGAAGATGACATTAATTCCCACAAATTGCTGTAATACAGATAAGCCGATTCCTACCCAAACAATTGGGAGAAGTCCACCACTTCTACTCAACAAGTCAGAAAATTTAGGCTGGCGTTCGCGAAATACTGTCTGCCGAATTTCTTCAATTTTTGGCAGCACATCACCCCCCAAAATCTTAGTCAGAACGTTAACAGCTTCTGGCTCCCGTCCTTTGGCAACTAAGTAACGGGGGGATTCAGGAATTGTTAAAGCCATCATCCCGTAGAATATAGCTGGTGGAACTGCTGTCCAAAACATCCAGCGCCAAGCTGCAACTCCAAACAAAAATGGCAAGTCTGCTGAACCTGCTGATACAGCGATAAAGTAATCGCTCAATAAGGCGACGAAAATTCCCACTACGATCGCTAATTGTTGCAGAGATCCCAATCTTCCCCGCAAATGGGTAGGAGAACATTCCGCAATGTAAGCGGGCGCGATGACGCTAGCAACGCCGATTCCAATGCCACCCAATACTCGCCAAAAGATAAAATCCCAGATACTGAAGGCAAGCCCAGAGCCAATGGCACTGATAGTAAACAACGCAGAAGCGACCACCATTGCCTTGACTCGACCATAACGGTCTGCAATTTGTCCGGCAAAGAAGGCTCCTACCGCAGATCCTAGCAATGCTAGGGACACTGCTAGCCCTGTTACCCAACTACCGGTGTTAAAAGCTTTTGATATAGATGAAACTGCGCCGTTGATTACAGCAGTATCAAAACCGAATAAAAACCCACCAAGGGCAGCAGCACCAGCAATTAAAACGACATATAACGTGTTGGATTTACGACGAGCAGTAGTGGAGGTCATAGTTTATATATTGGGGATTGGGGATTGGGAATTGGGGATTGGGGATTGGGGATTGGGTGTTGATGCAGCCTCTGGTAGACAAGTATTGGGGATTAGTTAGTTATTCTGTGTGTCCCCCAGTCCCCAATCACCAGTCACTCTACCGTCTAGAACGTCTGCGGAGTCGGTCAATCATTACTGCCAAAATAATTACTAGTCCTTTAACGACTAGTTGCCAGAAGTAAGACAGGTTCAACAGAGTTAAACCGTTGTTGAGAATAGCAATGATTAATGCACCTAAAAGAGTGCCGCCAATGGTACCAATACCACCAGTAAAGCTGGTTCCACCAAGAATAACAGCTGCGATCGCATCTAATTCGTAACCTTGACCCAATATGCCACTGGCACTATATAGACGGCTGGCGCTCATGATTCCTCCTAAGCCTGCCAGTAATCCGCTAATACCATAGACAAATAGCAACACGCGATTAACTTTAATCCCTGTTAATCTGGCTGCCCGTTCGTTACCACCTACGGCATATATCTGCACTCCTAAAACAGTTTGCCGCAATACAAACCAGCTAGCAATGACAGTTAATAGCGCAATGATTACTAGCCACGGCAGAGGGCCGACATAACTATTACCCACCCAAGCAAAGTTGATGTCCCGGTTAATCAGCGTTGTCCCCTTGGCAATCAAGAAGGCCACACCCCGCAAGGCTGTAAGTGAACCTAACGTCACAATAAAAGGTGGCACATCCAAAAAGGTGATGAGAGCGCCGTTGACTAAGCCTAAAAGCAATCCTGCCAGCAATGCAGCAGGTACAGCCGCCCAACTTAAAGCCGGCAGTAGCGATACTAGCAGTCCAACGACGGCAGAAACAGCCAATATTGACCCAACTGATAGGTCAATACCGCCGGTGAGAATTACAAAGGTCATTCCTGTCGCCAGCACAATATTGATTGATGCCTGACGCAGGATATTAACAATGTTACCGCCCGTGAGGAAGTTGGGAGAAAGGAATGCAAATAAGATGCAGATAATTACTAAAATTGGCAGAATACCCGCAACTTCCAGCAGAGTGCTGATTGATTTTCGGTTGCGGGATGCTGGATTGTTGGCTAATTTATTGGTCGGCGGTCTGACTGTCTGACTCATAATGCTGATACCTCCGATGCTCCAGTTGCATAATGCATAATCTTTTCTTGGGTGATTTCTTTGCCAAGACTGCCGTCCAGTTCGCCTACTAGTTGTCCCTCTCGCATCACCAAGACGCGATCGCTCATACCGACAATCTCTGATAGTTCGCTGGAAACCATTAAAATAGCAACACCTTGTGCTGCCAATTCGCTCATAATTCGGTAAATTTCGCTTTTGGCACCGATATCTACGCCGCGTGTCGGCTCATCTAACATTAAGACTCTGGGTTTAATGGCTAACCAACGCGCTAATAGTAGCTTCTGCTGATTCCCACCAGAAAGATCCAGCGCTCGAATTTCCAAATTGGCTAGACGGATATTAAAGTTTTCTACCGCATCTGTTGATAGCCGATTAACTGAAGCCCAGTTAACAATTCCACCCTTTGCATCTTGCTTGAGTGTGTTGATAGCAATATTCTTGCGGGCGCTCATCTCCAGAAATAAACCTTGGTCTTTCCGGTCTTCTGGGACGTAGCCAATTCCCGCAGCAATGGCATCACTGGGCGAATTAATTTCCAGTTTTTTGCCATTTAAAAATACTTCACCACTGGCTTTGCGGTCAGCACCAAAAATCAGTCGGGATAGTTCTGTGCGTCCTGCACCAACCAGCCCCGCTAAACCGAGAATTTCCCCCGCATGAAGTTCAAAACTAGCCGGCTCAATCTTTTTGCGGGCATCGCTCATATTTCTGACTGACAGCACCACGGGGCCAGGATTCATTTGCCGTTGATGTTCGTAAAAGTCTTGCATGGAACGCCCGACCATCATCTGCACCAATCGTTGTGGAGAAATTTCACTGCGTGTCAAACTACCAATATATTGACCGTCTCGCAGGACGCTAATCCGGTCAGCTAAGGCGTAGATTTCTTCCATCCGATGGCTGATGTAAATAATGGCAATGCCATCACGCCGCAGTTTGCGAATTACCTCAAATAAATGGTCGCTCTCGCGGTCAGAAAGGGCTGCTGTTGGCTCATCCATCACCAAAACGCGGCTTTTATCTTTTAGCGCTCGTGCAATTTCAACTTGTTGCTGTTCTGCGATCGATAAAGTACCAACTATAGTCTGGGCTGTAAAATTGGCTCCCAGGCTTTCTAAAACTTGCTCTGCTTCCAGTTGCATCGCTTTGCGGTCTAAAAACTGACCTCGCCGCAACTCGCTACCCATAAACATATTTTCGGTAACGGTTAAATTAGGTGCAACATTTAGTTCTTGATAAATAAGATTAATACCGGCCTTGCGTGCTGTCGCCGGATCGGTAATTTTCAGGGGTTCACCATTGATGCGAATTTCTCCTTCATCGGTAATGTAAGCCCCAGCCAGGATTTTCATCAATGTGCTTTTACCTGCTCCATTTTCACCCATGAGGGCGTGAACTTCTCCCGGATAAATGGTGAGATTAACATTTTGGAGTGCAGATACACCATGAAATCTTTTGGTAATCCCTTGCATTTCTAATACAGGGGTGGTGGTTGGTGCATCAGTAAATGAGGTTTCAATACTTGTTGTCATGAAAATCTCCTGTAAAAAGAATTTAAAAGTCACAATTGAAATTTATAAATTCATCGCTGATGTGAAATTTAAATTATCACAAAATCAGGTTTTTAAAACCGATTGCTATCTTAGAAAATTCTGAATGTCATCTTCCAACATTCAGAATTTTCTACAGATGCACATATATACATCATGGGGATGTGCAAAAACCATGTCAATGCATCAAAAGACTCAATTTAAATTGACATAATTTTTAATAATTGTCAGTTTACAATTATTATTATTTCCACCCTTTTTCTGTGCTGACATTATCTTTTGTGATCAGCTTGACTGGAATTAAAATGGTAGGATTGCTAGGTTTTTTCCCATTTAAAATGTCGTTTCCAACCTGAACTGCTTTTTCGGCCATTCCTCGCGGATTTTGAGTAGCGGTTGCAGCATATAAACTGTCTTTAGCTGCGATCGCAGTGATTGCTTCTGGCGCACCATCAACCCCGACAATAAAGAAATCTTTACGTTGTGCTTGGTTTGCTGCTAGTTCTGCGCCAACTCCACTCGGATCGTTGATGGCAAAAACCGCATCAATTTTCGGGAAGGTTGTGAGCAAATCAGTCATAACTCTCAGTCCTCCATCCCGACTACCCTCTGCATTCTGGTTTTTGGAGAGAACTTTGATATCAGGATATTTGGACAACACATTCTCGCAGCCACTAACTCGTTGAATCACCGAGTCAACTGGCGGCCCGTTAACTATTACAACATTGCCTTTACCTTTGAGGCGATCGGCAATATATTTACAACTAACTTCTCCAGCTTGAACATTATTAGTAGTGATGGTGGCATCCACACCTCCTTCAGCACCTGTATCTACCGCAATGACGATTCTACCTGCTTGTTTTGCTTTTTCAATTGCTGGTTTAATGCCGCTTTTATCAGCAGCATTGACGATAATAATGTCAGTATTGGAAGCAGTAAAATTTTCAATTTGATTGGCTTGTTGATTCAGGTCATAGGCACTGGAAACTACGGTAACATTGACATTATTACCGCCAATTTTCTTTGCTTCTGCCTCAGTTGCTTGTCCCATGAGGACGAAGAAAGGATTACTTAAATCGCCAACGGTGAAGGCAACAGATCGTAATTTGGAATTACCAGTGGCAGTTTTAGTCTCAGCACTAGTATTGGTAGCAGGTTTTGGATCGGGGTTAGTAGCAGTGTTGTTATCGGGGGAAGCATTTGTACAGCCGACAACACCACCACTGATGATACCTAGTATGCTAGCTGCGATCGCAATCCTTTTCATATTCATATATCTCCTAAATGTCTAAAAACAGGGTCAAGTATTGTAACCCTCGTATATCAAACCTTCTCTTTGTCTTGTAATTACGAATTACGAATTACGAATTACAAATTACTATTACCAGCCTTTGTAGCTGCTGAGGTTGTCTCTAGTAACCAAGTTGACTGGAATCAGAATGTCAGGTGACTCAGGTTTTTTACCCTGGATGATATCGTTGCCAATCTGAACCGCTTTTTCGGCCATCCCTGCGGGATTTTGCGCCGCAGTTGCAGCAAATACACCATCTTTGTCTTCCATTGCTTTGGTTGCATCTGGCGAACCATCAACCCCAACAATAAAAAATTCTTTGCGTTTTGCTTGTCTAGCGGCTAAGTCTGCACCCACACCGCTTTGATCGTTGGTGGCAAAAACGGCATCTATTTTGGGAAAGGTTGTGAGCAAATCACTCATAACTCTCAATCCTCCATCCCTTGTCCCTTCAGCGTTTTGGTCTTTAGAGATGAGTTTGATATTAGGATATTTAGATAATGATTTCTCACAACCACTGACTCGCTGATTGATTGAGTCCATCGGCGTACCATTGAGAATGACTACACTACCTTGACCTTTGATGCGATCGGCAATATATTGACAAGCAATCTCTCCAGCTTGGGTATTGTTGGAGCTAATCATTGCATCTACATCTGCATCAACGGCTGAATCTACGGCAATCACAACCTTACCTGCAAGCCTTGCTCGCTCAATTACTGGTTTAACTCCTTTTTTGTCAACAGCACTGAGGATAATTAAATCAGTATTCGCAGCAGTAAAATTTTCAATTTGGTTGCTTTGTTGGTTCAGATCGAAGCCACTGGAAACTGCATTAACCCTGATATTACCCCCAATTCTCTTAGCTTCTATCTCCGCTCCCTTCTGCACTGCATTATAGAAAGGGTTTCCCAAGTCACCCAAGGCGACACCAATTGTTTGCAATTTTCTATTTGGACTATTTTCTTTAGTCTCTAAGCTAGTGTTGGTAGCAGTGTTAGTACCAGTATTAGTAGCAGAATTGTCATTTGGAGCGCTATTTGTGCAGCTAACAACAGTGAAACCTAGTATGCCAACTATGAGCAAAATTCTCTTCATATTCGTCTATTTCTAACAACGGATTTAAATTTGAGAAAGGTCAGCAGAATCTAAACATGCGAGGCTATCACAATATCAACTAGGTCTAATAAATTCAGACCTAACCTAGTGATACTGCTAGCCTTGTCAATATCAACTCTTCTTAAACGTCTTGGAAACTGACGTGGTTTAAGTTGCTAATACTCACTTCCCTAAACTAGATGTTTTATTTTAAAACAATTTTTTGACGGCTACTTAACGTCAGGGAATCACATTAATGTGTTGTTGTAAAAATGGTTTTTTAATGTGCCTACAATCAAACCACCTTTTCAATAAAACTCTAGAAAAATGATATTATTAAAAGTGCAAACTTATACTTGAATCATTTTATTATCTTATCCTCCATTAGGACAAAAATGAATTTTCTTTATCGAACTTTACAAAGTAAAGAAACATTTTTAATCTCCTTTTAGTCAAAACTCTCGGAATCATAGGATTTGTAAATATTAAGTATTTTTGAGCTTAGGGATAATTCAAAAAACTTAACATTTATATATCCAAGCATCATAATGCAGCCTGGAGATGAGAGGATGACTAATTTTAGATTTTGGGTAATGAAGTTGAAGGATTCAAAATCCCAAGTTTAAACCTAGTTTTAGAGCCACTATCGAAAACCCTCAAATCCCTTGCTCAGAAGAAATACCTTTAGGCATAAGGTTAATCTCAAATCCAAGGTTGATTGACTGCTGTTAACATCTTATAGATAAATAGGGTATTTTTATTGCAGAGCAATAGCCAGTTATCGAGTGTTATCAGTTTAAAACTTTAACGTCGTTGGTAAATATTTAGCCACTAAATCTTCATAGTATGGTCTTAATTTTTGCCAATCAGGAGGAATAGGGTTTTTCGAGTACAAATCATAAGGATTGAATAAATTCACCCATTTAAACATTTCTGTGTCGTGTTTATCCATCAAATGGTTATATGCGTTTTCCCGGTGTTGAGGATAAAATGAGTGGTAGCGAAGCATGTACAATGCAGGTTCAGGTAAATAGTTTTTTATCATCTGATAGAAATACTCATCATGACCCCATGACATGTGTACATTACTCAATCCACAATTCGGTTCGTAAATACCATACTTGGTGTTGTAATTGGGATTATTGTAATCGGGGTTTTCTTTGAAAAATTCCGGGAAAACAATTTGATCGGAGAATGCACAACCCACAGGATAAGTATCACCAACAGTAGCCCATTGAGGCTCACCAAATAGGCAAAGCACCTTCCCCATATCGTGAAAGAAGCCAGTAAGTACCATCCAGTCAGGATGACCATCGGCGCGAATGGCTTCTGATGTTTGCAATAAGTGCTGTAACTGATCCATATCTGTATCAGGATCTGAATCATCTACTAATTGATTCAAAAATTCAACCGCATCCCAAACGGACATTTCTTTTTTATCAAACTTGAGAAAATTCTTTTGTTTCTCAAGTACAAAATTATATGTTTGATTAATATGATTTAAGCGATAAAATTCTTTCACCGTGTTTCTGGTCAGTGTTTCGTAATTTCTGTACGCTTCAGTGGTTTTACCTTCTTTAACTATGCTGTCTGGATCGGGATAGCGATTGAGTAAATCTTTTTCCCACTCTTCTAGTGAATGTAAGGGATTGTATTGAGTTTGTTCGATGGAATTCTTTACAATTTGAGACATAGGTTTTTACCCGTCGATATTAATTTTTTAAATCAGACTTTGGGACTTTATGCACAGGTGTGCAAGAGTTGTTATGAATTTATTTTTGCACACGTGTGCAAAAGAGTGTGTTAAGTTTCTTTTCTATTTGCATAACTATGGACAACATACTTCGTTAAGTATTTTTTACAATCTACTCGGTTCAAATATTGACAAAGTACACGAAATGTAGAGTGCAGACTCAAAACCAAGTACTTATGCAATCTGGGTAGCGACAACCTTGTTCCAACAGATAATTCATCTGTTGGATAGATTTTTGAATAAATAGCTTTATGCACACATGTGCAAAATCTATGTTAAGTTTTTTATCGGCTTTTCCTAAAGGAGTGTTAGAGCTGATTCGCAAACAAAAGCTTAAGATGCCGAATCAGTGAGCCATAAATAAGGTTGTTGCAGCAATTATAATACCGACTACTGCGTAAAACGTACTGAGGGTATCATCCATCTCAGGTAAGGTTTCGACCGTTAACCAATTTCAAAAATCAAATATAAATCCTGATATTAGGGACAAAAGTAACCACTTAAACATGACTTTTTTCACAGGCGTGTGCCTAATGGCTTCGATTAGATTGAGTACATACAAATCAAGTAATACAAAGTATATTACAAGATATATGAACCGCTTGAAATCTATTCTACTTGGAAGCTTATTAGCAGTTGCTTCAATTACTGCTATTTCTCAAAATGCTAATGCTGCTGAATTTAAATCCGGTCGCGATCGTTTTAATAGTGATACTGTAGCTTTTAATAACAGCAAAGTCCAACACGAACGTCAAGTCCGCGAACAACGCGCTCGTGAATTACGCGAACGTCAAGCTCGCGAACAACGCGCTCGTGAATTACGCGAACGTCAAGCTCGTCAATTGCATGAACGTCAAGCCCGCGAACAACGCGCTCGTGAATTACGCGAACGTCAAGCTCGTTTTCATCACTAAGCTGTAAATTTCACCTTATATAACCTTTAAGGAGAGTAGCAACACTCTCCTTTTTTGGTATAAATTGACTCAAATCAATACCATTGTTCTCCTTACAATAAATCTCGGAAATATCTTCGGATATAGTTTTCTATCAGCTCGAATATTTTACAAAGTTAAATTAAAACTTAGAGCCTATTTATAAAGTAAATAAAAAGTTAGGATGTGTTACGGCTGTGTAGAGTTTGAGGGTTTGAGAAAGTCTAATTCAGCCGTAACGCACCATATTTTCAGGTGCGTTACGCGCTGCTTTAACGCACTTTACAATTTAAGGTTTACTTTATAAATGGTCTCTTAAATAATGATTATCTGCTTGATAGAGAATGTTATACCTAGTACTGTTGACAGTACAAAGAATCTTTGCATTTAATCCGCTATAAAAACATCCTATAAAACAGTTCGCTACAATTACTATAGTATTTGATTGTTGAAGAGTTCTAACATTTATTATGCTAATACGTTTCCCCATAGTTGCTGCCACCTTTATGGTTGCCAGCGTTAGTCTAGCCACACTTTTGGGCGTTGCAGCTCCCGCTTCAGCCCAGGAGATAATCACTTGTTCAAGCAGTAATAATCAGAGGAATACTTGTTCAATACCTAGTAGAGGCAGAGTCAGGCTTGTTAGACAATTGTCTAATGCCACTTGTAGAGGAAATTGGGGGTATAGGAATAATCGTGTTTGGGTGAGAAATGGTTGCCGGGCTGAGTTTTCAGTTGGCGATCGCAGAAACGGTAGGTATGACAGAAATGACAGAAATGACAGAAATGACAGATATGATAGAAATGACAGATATGATAGATAGGAAATTGGGCATTTGGGGTCATCATACCGAGCAAAACAGGTGGTAGCTAAAATTGTTTAGACTACCACCACGCCAAATAGGATCTTGGCGTTGCTGAATCATGAGATGATTTTGTTTAATGCGGAATAATTTTTCAATGCTTCCAACTGCCAATTCATCTCGCAAATATGCAACGCTAAAATCTTAACCGTCACGAGCGATCGCTAATAAAGAGATGCCAACACCTTATCTGCTGCTGCCCGGAATGCAGTTGCAGCACCAGCGCTCATATCTCGTGGCGCACATATACGATTTCTCACGTATGCGAGTGTAATGGCTCCAATCGCAGCCACAGTCGGATCGGCGTTGTCTTTGCCGCCCACGCGCCCCCACGGTAATGCTGCACCATTGCCATTAATGAGATAGTCAGCCAGCAATCTGAGGTGAAAATCAACTGCTTCTTTCACTGCTGTCGTGTCGCCATTAACCGCCAATGCTTGCACCCCGGAGTTTTTTAGGATGTCTCCTAAAGCAACTTCTCGGTTATCAGTCAATCTCTCGGCCGCTTCTGCCCGAAATTGGATTTCTTGGCTAGTTGCTGGATCTGGGGGTAAAGGATTACCGATTGGTGTCACACCCCATCGGCGACGCAGAAGTAAATTGTTAGTGGTATCATCCGATTTGACGCGGTGATAGGCGGGACGCTGTTTGAGTGCTTCAAACCAAGCATTGATGAGAGGATAGCGGGGATTTCCTTTGAGGTGATATCCTCGATAAACAGGTAAGTTAGCCGCCAATCTATCTAAATGGGGGCTATAGGTAATATCTACCACGCTAAATGTTGACAAAAAGTAGGGGCCAGAATACTTTCCGAGAAGTTGCTCAAGTTCGTCTAATTTAGCTTCAAAAGCTACCTGTAAGCTGGCTAATTCATGAGGATCTTCAGGGGCTTGTCGGAGGAATTTGTAAGCGATATCTCTGACACCATTGGTTTCAGCATCTTCAAGCCACTGCCTAGCAATGGCGTTTTCTTGTGGATCTTCAGGAAGCAAAGTTGGGCCAAATCGTTCTTCTAATGCTAACAGAATCTCTTTGGATTCATAGACTAACTTGCCCTCAATTTTAGCAGCCGGGACAAGGGTTGTAGGAACTAAATCAATATACCATTTAGGCTTGTTAGTCAAGTCGATAAACTCGGTCGCAAAGGGAATTTCTTTTTCTTCGAGAGCAAACCAAACCCGTTCGCAAAATGGACACCAAGAGTTAGTATCGCGGTAGAGCAATACTGGTGGTTCGGTATTTGGCGGCAGTTTATGAAGACTGCTAGGAATGGGAGCAGTAGAAGGAGATTGGCCTGGTCTACGCACCCGTCGAGCAGGGGTATTTTTTTTGGCAATTTCTAACAGATGTTCCCAATTAGATACTGTGTCTTGAATTGACATATTTCACCTTAACAAATTTATGACTCTTGAATAATTGAGATGGTGGGATGGAAATATATAGATAAACATTGGCAGGAAAAATTCATCCGTCAATATTTATAACTTCAATCTAAAATATGCACAGATATGCATAAATATGTCTGTTACAATGCAAATTAGCAAACTTTTTCTAGATAGCAGTCCTGAAGTTAGAAACTGGTATGTCTATTACCATGCTTATAACTTTTAAACAGATTAAAACTTAATTATTCAACTCACGCCATTAACTACGGTAACTATGCGATTTTACCGGTGTTAACGGAGATTATCACATGAAAATAGTTTGAAAGCAAGATTTAACATTGGCTTGTTGAAAAAGCTCCGGCGAAAGGCATGAGACTGTTGGCGGATCAATCCAACTGACTCCTGACTCCTGAATTCTGAATTCTGTTTTGATAAAATATGCAATTTCAACGAGTGTAGCCCAAGAGTGAAGCGCCCCATCCAATAAAAGCGCTACCAAAGACTAGCCATGCAGCATTGATTCGGAAGTGAATAGCTAAAATGGCTGAGACGATCGCGATCGCCAAGGCGAGAAAATCTACAAACGGGGCTTGTGGTAATGTTAAAGTGGCTGCTCCAAGTTGCAGGGTGGTAACAACCATTAGCGCTACAGCACTAACATTCACCGCATCCAAAAATGCTCTAGTCCAAGAAGAGGCCCGTAAGCGGGGAATTAAGGGATTGAGGGCAGCAACGAAAACAAAAGAAGGTAGAAAAATTCCGATTGTGGCAACAATTGCGCCAGGTATACCAGCAATGATATAACCTATAAATGTAGCAGTAGAAAGTACTGGCCCAGGAGTAAATTGACCAATTGCGATCGCATCTAGTAACTGTTGTTGTGTCAGCCAGCCGTATTCTTCAACTAATCCCCCTTGGATAAAAGCCACCAAAAGGTAGCCACCACCAAACAAGACACTACCGACTTTGAGAAAAAACCAACCCAACTGCCATAAAGAAACGTTGGTTACAGTAGATGCAGTAGCTACCGATGCTGCAACAACCGTTGATGCCTTTAAAGTCGCACCTGTGCTGAGACTAGCAAGCAGAAAGCTGGCTTTATTTCCTGATTTATCGTTTTTATTCCCAGAATGTAACCAAACCATACCTAGCAATCCCCCAATTAATAGGGCAATTACTTCATTTAATTTGAACAATAATGTCATTAATGCCACAGCTAAAGCAATGACGAGTAATTGGCTAGTTTTCACAGACTTTTTTGCCAAACCCCAGAGGGCATTGATAATGATTGCTAAAACAGCCGATTTAATGCCATAGAGTAAAGGAGCAACTTGAGGTAGAGTACTGTAGGTAACATAAACCCAAGCAAACCCACCAGTAATTAGAACCGCAGGTAAGACAAAACAGACACCTGACACAATCAGCCCTAACCATCCTGCGTAGATGTATCCTATATGAATAGCCATTTCTGTAGAATTTGGGCCAGGAATTAGGTTAGTTGCGCCCAGCAAATCCAGAAAATGCTCCCTTGTTAACCACTGACGACGCTTAACTACTTCATCTTCAATCATGGCGATATGGGCAACCGGGCCCCCAAAGCCGATAACGCCCAGTTTAAAAAACAGTTTGGCGAGTTCGCTCAAACGACTTGGTGCTGAGTTAGTCATCTTTGCTAGGCAATATTTTTCATCCACTTCTAGACTATTAGCGACTTCCAAAAAATAAAATATACAGTAGGGTGTGTTAGGCGAAAGCCGTAACGCACCGAGATATCTGGCGGTGCGTTACGCTGTCGCTAACGCACCCTACAAAATTGGATATTTTTTTAATTGGAAGTCCCTTAGCTCAAGTTATCACTAACTTTTTTAATATTGCTCATAAAATACACTATTTAGATAGCCTTAATGTAGTATGTTGGCAATTCCGTTCAAAATTTAGGATTTTCCTTAATCAAAATTCTGTAAAGTTAGCTCATATCATTTGCCTATATGAGATAATTTCCTATTAATTATTTTTTTCCCATAAAGGAAATTAGCTCAATATGCGTATGCAGCAAGTATCAAGCCATAATATAGAGTTACCAATTCATCTTTATGCTAAAACAATTGCTCGGTGTTTAATTGTCGCAGTTATCTGCCTCACCTTAGCAGGCGTTCTAAGTACCTATTTCTTGCTTACGGAGTTTTCGTTCCCAGCTAGCAAATGGTTTTACGACCTATTTAGCTTAGATGAAGAATTGAATATTCCTGCCTGGTATTCTGCATTCTCTCTATTATTTTGTTCGGGATTACTTAAAACAATTACCGCTATTAAGACGGAAGACCGCTATTTCTCTCAGTGGAAAATATTATATTTTATATTTTTATATTTGAGTTTTGATGAAGCATTTAGTTTTCACGAGATTTTGATAATTCCGTCAGTGCGAGAATGGCTTCATCTCAATCCTATATTTTACCAAACCTGGGTTATACCTGGTGCTATTTTATTGGTATTTTTTGCATTTAAATATCTAAAATTTTGGCTCCATCTCCCTCACAAGACTCGGTATTTATTTCTGATTGCCGCAGTTGTTTATGTGAGTGGAACTTTAGGCATGGAAATGGTAGGTGGACTTTTGAGAGAAGATTTTGGGCGACTTAGCCTAATAACCTTAATTGGCATAGTTGTTGAAGAATTTTTAGAAATGGCTGGAATTGTGATTTTTATTTATGCGCTGCTAGCTTACCTTAGCAGTTTGAGAACAAACCTTCAACTAAAAATCTATATTTCTGAAAATTAATTTGAACAATTCGTAGTTCTTAATAACGCTGCCGACGATTCATTATTATCTTTAATTGCAACACAAATTCCGTGCATTAACTTGCATTTTAAGTTTTGTTTTACTCTATAGTGCATAATTGAATCGCAATTTAAAATTTGTCTAAATGTTTGCAAAAGAGAAACTGGAATTTAATTGGTGCGCTCCGGTATCTGGTGATGGATTCTATTTAGGTTTACCCGTTTGGGAACGTCCTCCCAGTCTTGAGTATACCGTTGAGATTTTTAAAACAGCAGAAAAATTTGGGTTTCGGCAGGTTCTAATTGGTATGGGTTTCAACCACCACATTATGGAGGCTTGGACTTTAGCAACAGCAGTTTTAGCCCTGACTATGAATGCTGGAGCGATGGTAGCTGTACGTCCAGGATTCTATTCGGCCCCAATATTGGCGAAGATGGCTGTTACCTTAGATTACATTAGTAAAGGTCGCCTTTCGCTTAATATTGTTACAGGTGGACGACCAATGGAACAGGCAATGTATGGTGATTATTTAGATCGTGATAGCCGCTATCGTCGCACTCGTGAATTTATGCAAATTTGTCGGCAGTTATGGTCAAAAACTAATCCCTTTGACTATGAAGGAGAATTTTATCGACTCCATCAAACTCGGTTAGAAACTTTACCTCTGCAACCGTCTGGGCCGCTATTTTATTTCGGTGGTGCAAGCGAAATAGCTCAACAAGTGGGTGCAGAATTTGCAGATGTTTATCTGATGTGGGGAGAAATACGACAACAACTTGCTGACCGAATCAACCAGATGCAGGAATTAGTTAGTAATTGCGGACGCATAAAAGAGGTGCGTTATGGATTGAGAATTAATATTATTGCTCGAACAACTGAAATCGAAGCCAGGGAAACAGCAAAAGAAATACTGGCAAAAGTTTCTCCACAAGTATTAGCTAAAGCACGAGCCACTGAGTTTCCTAATACCAAACGGGAAAGTGTTGGTCAAAGCCGACAGTGGGAATTACGGGGAAATGCTGATGAAAATTGGTATGTCGAACCACTGCTTTGGGCTGGTATTTCGGTGGTGCGGAGTGGTGCGGGAATGGCTATTGTTGGTAGTTATCAGCAAGTAGCGGAGCGTCTTTTAGAATATATAGATTTGGGAATCACAGTTTTTATTTTGTCTGGGTATCCCCATTTAGAAGAGTGCGAAAATGTGGGGCGAAATGTTTTACCGTTAGTTAGAGAAGGCTATCTTCAAAGAAAGTAGTAGCAAGTTGAAAGGCAAAAGCAACTTTCAAAATTAAAGCTTCAGTATAAGAATTACCAACAAGTTGCAATCCTATAGATAAACCCTGACTACTTCGACCACAAGGTAACGATATTGCAGGTAAACCCAGAAAACTGAAAGGTAACATAAATCGCCGATTTAATTGATAAATTTTAGTATCTGTGTTAATAAGAGGTGCAACCATTGGTGTTGTGGGTGTTAGCAAAACATCCACTTGCTGAAACAGTTTTTGCCGTTGCAGAAAACATTCTTCCCATTTATGCTTTGCTTTTTTGTAACTTTGATGAGAAATTTTGACTCCTTTAGATAAGTCACTTTGTACTTTTGCTCCAAATATATTGGGGTTTTTAGCATATTCTGCTTGCAAAACTTGATGAAATTCATAAAGAGCAATAGTAGAATAAGTCACCTCGTCAAATTCCTCTTCTAAAAATGGAGAATTTATGGTGATAATTTCCACCCCTAGTTGTTTCAATATGGATATGGCGTTAGAAATTGCATTGGCAACTTCTGGTTCAATCCCACGGAATGTATAGTTACTAATTATGCCCAACTTTAAACCGTTGATGTTATTTGATAGAGGATACAGTTGTTTTAAATTTGTGGAGATAGGGAAGAGTGCAGCATCAAGTAAAATGGCAATATCTTCTACACAATTTGTCAAAAACCCAACTGTATCAAAACTAGGAGCGCGGGGAAAAATCCCTTCATTGCTAAGTAGTCCGTGAGTTGGGCGCAATCCCACCACACCTGACCAACTGGCGGGAACTCGAATTGAACCACCAGTATCTGTACCAATTCCAGCTAAACAAAGATGAGCCGCAATAGCGGTTGCACTTCCGCTAGAAGAACCTCCTGATGAGTGGTTGTGGTTCCAGACGTTGCAAGTATTTCCATAAAAAAGATTGTTTCCAGAAAGGTCAGCCGCAAACTCGCTTAAATTTGTCTTACCTAAAATTACCGCACCTGCTGCCTTTAGCTTTTGGACAACTACACTATCAGATAATGGTATGCGATCGCAAAAAAGTTGTGAACCAACTGTAGTTTTTACTCCTACTGTATCAATATTATCTTTTACAGCAATAGGAATTCCGTGTAGCAATCCGCATTCTTGACCGTTACTTCGCTCAAAATCCTTTTGTATAGCAGTTTCTAGGGCTTGTTGCTCGAAAACGGTAATAAAAGCCTTGAGTGTAGGATTGAACTTTTGGATACCTTCGAGATAATGCTTGACTAATATTCTGGAAGTTAGCAAGCCGCTTTGCATTTGCTGACTTGCTTGTGCGATCGTTTTAGGGATAGAATCTGCTTGCATCTTAGAGAAAGGTAAGCTGTTCCAAATTGAATTGCATAATTAGCCTTCTTGGAGAGAAATTTCTGTGTGGTCTATTTATTTTAAAACTGCCTAAAATTACTAATTATGCGTTGAAAATTTCCCATGCTATTTGATGCGTTTAAAAATCGTAAATCTCCTAAAATCGAATTCACCAAAACTGACCCAACCTGGCGCGTAGCTTGGGGAAAAGTTGATAAAAGTTATGAAAATATCGCTTGGCGAGATGAAAATTTTTCTGTAATTCTACCACGTACAGCTTCGGGATTTCTGACGGAAAAATTAGCCATCAGTTCTGGAGGACGATTTGTTGTTGTTGGTGATATTTGGTTAACTAACCGAGTGCAGTTACTACAAAAGTTAGGCATTGAACCGGATAGCTTTAAAGAAACTTCTTTGCAAATAGTTGCTAATCTTTGGGAACGATGGGGCTTTGAATGTCTTCGCCAACTTGTGGGGATGTTTGCGCTAGTGATTTGGGATCGAGAAAAACAGGTATTGAAGTTAGTTCGCGATCGCATCGGTGTTCGTACCCTCTACTACACTACCACTGGTTCGGTTCGTTGGATTGCGCCTCAACTGAGAACTTTATCACCCCATCGTTCATCCGATTTAGATTTGGTGGCGTTGCGAGATTATCTTTGTTGTGCCTTTGTTCCAGGAGAAAGAACGCTTTGGGAACAGGTGCGGGAACTGCGACCTGGAACCGTTTTAGAATTTCCCGACCACAAAGTTGAAGCCTATTGGCAGCTTCAAGAACAGATCATAGCAGTAGATCAACCTTTAGCATGGCATGGCGATCGCTTGCGAGAACTCTTAGAGCAAGTTGTTCAAGAATATTTACCACCAGCCGATGAACCCGTCGGCGTTTTTCTTTCTGGCGGTTTGGACTCTAGCGGTGTCACTGCTTTAGTAGCGAAATTCCACAAAGCACCAGTTCACACCTTCTCGATTCATTTCGGTTCTGAATGTCCCAATGAGTTAGAATTTTCTAGTCTCGTTGCATCCCATTGCCAGACGCAGCACCACATTTTAGAAATCACCTTTAAGGATATGTGGTCACGTCTGCCGGAAACAATGGCCTATTTAGATGACCCCATTGGCGACCCACTAACTGTTCCCAACCTTTTGCTGGGGCGATTGGCGAGAGAAAGCGTAGAAGTAGTTTTAAATGGTGAAGGTGGCGACCCCTGTTTTGGTGGGCCAAAAAATCAGCCAATGCTAATTAACAGTTTATATGGTTCTGTCACCAATCAGGATGCATTGCAAGCTTATTTAATTTCCTTCCAAAAGTGCGCTGTTGACTTACCGCAACTTTTAAAACCAGAAGTTTGGACAGCAGTACAAACAGCACCTTGGGTTTTTCAAGAAGATTTATCTTCCCAAGCCAGCTATCTGAATCGTTTGATGGCAATGAACATCAAATATAAAGGCGCTGACCAAATTCTGACCAAAGTCAGTAACTTGACTCAAGCAGCCCTTTTGCAAGGTCGTTCTCCTCTATTTGACCAACGAGTAGTAGACTTAAGCATGGAAATCCCTCCACAGTATAAGCTTTCTGGAGTGAAAGAAAAAGCTGTCTTAAAGCAAGCGATTACCTACGGTAAGTCTCCGACGAACGCAGATATTTTACCAGATGCGATTATTCATCGTCCCAAAAGCGGCATGATGGTGCCCGTGCAGTTAGGATTTCGGAAATATTGGCAGCAAGAAGCCAGAGATTTATTGCTCAATGGTCATGCGGCTATCACTCCTTACTTGAACCAGTTACCAATTCGTAATTGGTTAAACTATCAAGGAGATACTTGGAGTCGTTATGGGGTGAAGCTGTGGTTGCTTGTCAGTTTAGAAATTTGGTTACAGGTAAATCGAAAAGCGTAGTACTCTGTCAACTTAGTTTTGATGGGTAAAGGAACGAGCCACAAAGGACGCGAAGCACACAAAGGAAGAGAAAAACAAAAGAAATTATATAACATTTATGTAAAGCTTCAGTTTTATTAAGCGCCAAGTTCTCTGGACTAATATATAAATTTAACTTATCTATTATGAAACTTACTTCTCTAATACAAAAGTATTTTTTTTTATTAAAGATAATATTTATTTACGAATAAACCTGATTTAACGACCAGTACCACCTTAAGCGGAAAAGTATCGCAACATTTACGAAAAAATCAGTAGCTTTGAAACAATATTTAATTACTTCTTACAAAGATAATTCAATGTATTACAAATCGCATTTATTAAGATTTTAAAGATTTGATAAATAAGCTAATGTAACCTTTGATTCATGGTAATTAAATAATTACAGCTGGGTTCAAAACCAATTAGATTGACAAAATATTTGAACTAATTACATATCATTTGATTAATCTATTAAGGTATTTTCATTAAATAAATTATCTAATTTTGTTAAGTAGGTATCTCGTTCGCCCGTAACCAAAGCAGGACTTTTCTACCCAGCCCACAATAAATAGTTGGATATTTTTTATTTGAAAATTCCTAGCCCAATTAATAATTAAGGGTTTGAAAATAGGATTATACAAATGATAAGTAATCTACATTGAACTGATAAATAGTTCTTTGACTAAGGCTGAACTGACCTATTAGTTAGAAATTCAAGAGAAATAACATGGCATTTATTTTTGGTAGTACAAATCCTGACAATCTCTCTGGGAGTTCGGGAAATGACACGATAGTTGGTTGGGCCATTAATGGTGATGCCAATAGTACATCTGGTAATGACACCTTGAATGGTGCAGCTGGTAATGATTCTATCGCTGGTGGGACAGGGAACGATAGTCTAATCGGTGAAGATGGCAATGACACACTTGATGGAGGCATCGGAAACGACACCTTCAAAGGCGGTCAGGGTAACGACAGTATTAATGGTGGAGATGGCATAGATACCGCAGACTACAGTCAAGTAAGTCAAACTATTACCTTGTCAGGTGTTGGAACCATTCAAAAAGCTGGCGGGTTGGGGCAAGATACGCTCTTGAAAGTAGAAAAGATTATTGCTAATGCTAATGTTGCTAACAATACCATAGATGCATCCCAATCTTTGACTGGAGTATCTATTACTGTTAACCTACAAACCCAAAGTTTGTCTGCCAATAACGTTCCTGGTTTGGGAACATTGCCATTTACTGTAGTCAATTTTGATAATGTCAACGGCACAAATGCAAATGACATCATTATTGGCGACGACCAAAATAACCAATTATCTGGTAATAATGGTAACGATAGTCTAAACGGTGGAAATGGCAATGATACACTTAATGGAGGTAGTGGTGCTGACACTTTGAATGGGGCAGCAGGCAACGATACTTACATCATTGATGGTGCTGTTGATACCATTATTGAGGCTGCTAATTCCGGCACAGATATCGTCCGGTCTTCTATCGCCTACACACTTGCGACCAATGTGGAGAACCTGACGGTGACAGGAACTGGTGCCATCAGTGGGACAGGTAATACTCTTAACAACTTTATCTTTGGTAATAGTAGTAACAACACTTTAAATGGCTTAGGAGGCGATGACACCCTAGATGGTAGTCTTGGCAATGATACCCTCAATGGTGGTGACGGCAACGATCGCCTACAGGGTGGGCCAGGCAATGACAAACTCAATGGGGATGCTGGAAACGACGTTCTCATCGGTGTTTTCCCTAATAGTCTGCTTCCACCTGGATTAGGAGAAACTGATACCCTCACAGGTGGGGCTGGGGCAGATAGATTTATCTTAGGGGATCTTATAAATATTTACTACGACGATAATAATACTGTGAATCCTGGTTTGGGGGACTACGGTACTATTACTGACTTTGACTCTAGCCAAGATTTAATTCGACTCAAAGGAGCACCACAAGACTACCGCCTGCAAGTTGTTGGAACCAATACACGAATATTCGTAGACAAACCGGGATCAGAGCCAGATGAGCTTATAGGTATTCTACAGGGGAAAACCAATCTCAGACTTGATAGTGATGACTTCCTTTTCAATGAGCAAGAAAATGCTGGAGAAGGTACAAATAATACACTGGGTAGCGCTGAAGGGTTGCGTTCCTTATCATCAGGCTCAAACATTAATCTTGAAGCCCAGTTAGCAACAGTTCAACCAGGGAATAGTGCTGATTTTGACTTTTTTACATTTACCCTAGCAAATTCAGGAACTGTCAATATTAGGACAGTGACATCAGGAGATACAGTTCTCGGACTGTTTGACAATGCTGGGAATTTAGTAACCAGTGACGATGATAGTGGCGGTGGCAATTCGTCATTAATCAGCAGCTTTTTGGGTGCAGGTACGTACTCAATTTCAGTGAGTGACTATCCTGCTTTCCCTCAAAATGGCGGAATTTTCTCTGCTAGCCCCAGCTTCGATCCTACTTTTTATACGCTACAAGTCAGTTTTGCTTAAGGAAATTTTGAATTTCAGAAAGTACTGACATCAGTTTATTGCTAACCAGGGGGACACGGCGACGTGTCCCCTATGCCGTTAATTACCTTCTAGCAAAGTCCAGAAATAGCCATCTGGTGCAATAAAGGAGAAACTCGTCTCGCCAAATTCATTACTAATCATGTCTGTAACTTTTTGTATAGTACTTGCTTTGATGCGATCGCAATACTCTTGTATTCCCTTAACCCGATAGGTATATAAAGACATACCCAAGCTACCTGGTTGGGCTGCTTCAAAGCGCGATTCTAAATTAAGAGATTCTGGGAATCTAACAATATAAAGTCTACCACTGCGTGCAGCCATCAGGTCAGACTTAGAAGAACGGGGATCGTCAAAAGTAGTAACAATAAACTTTTCACCAGGGTTAAGGTCAAAAATATCTCGACCGGCTGGCGAAGATTCATAGCTAGTTTCGACATCATCACGCACACGCAGCAAACCTAAAACTTCTTCATAAAACTTCAGGGTTTCCTTGCTATCGTCTTGAACGATGATTCCTATATGGGTAAACTGACTAGTCTTGAGAGCCGCATTATGGTTAACTTGTCCGTAATGCGGCAGTGTATAGCCAAACCGTTGAAATAAAACCTGTCGAGCTAAAGGTTGCAGTAGCAGCATTTCTCGTACACCAACTGCTGGCTCAATAAAAGGACGGTTTTTCCTTTCTTTGTTGTAGATGACTTCCCAATAAGGGTGAGAGTGCCTAATCGGAAAACCTGCGGCTTTGGCATCTTCTATATGATTTAAGATACTTAACACATCTGTTGTTAAGCTTGTCGCCCAACGATTTCCTTTAATTTTCATCGACGCTGTTCCCAAACCTGGATGGGTCGGATTTTGCCAAACCATCAGCCGAATTAAACCATGATCTGAATTTTGGTGGTAGAGGCGGATTGAGCGTAAAGACGAATTTACTCCATATAATTGATAAGCTACATCTGCGGTTAATTCACCCACTTCACCAATGCGATAGCCAAATTGCTCCCAATACTGAATTGCAGAAATTGGTTCCGGGATGCCAATACAGACTTCATAGATACCTTCAATTGCGGTTTGTTGTTCTTGAGTCATAGCAATTTGGGATTTTAGATTTTAGATTGGGTCAAAATAAATAAAGCTTTCGGAAAGATATCTCAGAAAGAATCTGAAAAGCAACAACTTTATTTTGTAGCTTATGATGTATCTACAAAAGTTAGATGTCTAATGTAGAGTTATTCTGATTGCACGTAATCAGCGATCGCTATAAAGTTTTTTAACAGGAGTTAAGCTATGACGCAGCGACTGACTCAAGAGCAATTATCACAAATAGTCACTGAAGTAGAAGGTCTGCAAGTGCGTCGAGAAGCGGAACTAGACCAACAGCAGGTTAGAGAAATTTTACAGGAGTTGAATTTACCACCAGAGTTACTAGATGAAGCCCTGATTCAGTTAAATCGCCGCCAAGCACTGGAGGTACAACAACGCCGGAATCGATGGATTGCCTCTGGAGTGGTGGCATTATTAATCATACTGAGTGCATCTACAATATTTTTCATCCGGCAACAAAATTCTGCACTCTCTCGTGTTTCTGCTCAACAAGACCGCATCACTTTGGTACAAAATACTGGCGGTGACTTGAAGACAATTTCCCGCCAAACCAACCCAGAAGTTTTTTACCGTGTCACCTTAAAGGATGCACCCTTGGGTAAAAAGCTAGCTCTTTCCTGTAATTGGATTGACCCAAGCGGTCAAATTGTCAAGCAAAACAAATATCAAACCCGCGAAATTAATACGTCTGTCTGGGATACCCAGTGTCGCTACACGATTAATCCGGCTGCAACTGTTGGTAATTGGCAGGTGCAGATGTTCCTGGAAGGTCGGCAGATTAGCGATGAAACCTTTGAAGTGAAATAGTCCAGATGGGCAACATCCCGCATCACTTTCTAGGCTATTGGGGTTACGGCGCTCAACATGAATTGGAAGCGCTGTTAAATAGTATTCTAGAAAATCTCTCCCCGACAAAAGGAGAGGGGGTGAAAAGTCAGTTCTCTGCACAGAGAAATTATCCTCTTCCTATCTGGAATGTTGCTTATATAGGAATTGATGGAAATTCCCCACCGCTAGAAAATCAAATTGCTGCTATTTCCGCATCAGGATTATTCACTTCACCCGACGCTTGGGTAAGTCTCCAAGAAAATAACTGCCTAATTTTGGGTAGAGAACCTTTCGGAAAGATGCCTTTGTATTGGACTCAGCAAGGACAAGCAATCTGGTTTGCATCCCAACTGCAACTACTCTTACCGATATTACAACAGTCAGAAGTTAGCATTGCTGGATTATCCGGCTACAGCTGTTTTTCTTACGTTCCCACACCTTTAACCCCTGTTAAGGAAGTGTTTGCCGTGACGGCGGGAACTGAATTAGTTTGGCAGAGCGATCGCCAATCAGGTATTTTGCGATCGCCTGAATCTAAAAATATCCACTCGTGGCGGGAAGCCCCGAAACAGTTAACAGATGAAGCTACAGCAATTACCGAATTGCAAACCCTCCTTAAAGATTCCATTGAACGACAGATTGCCGATTTAAAGGATGAGTCTGTTGGGGTGTTTCTCTCTGGCGGACTTGATTCTTCAGTGGTGGCGGCGTTGCTGGTACAAGCTGGGGTGAAAGTCCGTGCCTACACTCTAGATTTTGGTGATGTAGGCATTCCAGAATATCCTTACGCTGAACAAGTTGCCCAGTTTCTCGAAATTCCGCTTATTAAAGTTGCAGTAACCCCAAATTCCATCAAAAATGCCCTAATTTCTACTGTGCAAGCATTAGATTTGCCCTTTGGAGATGGCGTGTGTATTCCGTTGTATCTTCTATCTGAAAGGGCGAGTCAGGAAACTCAGGTAATTTTTAATGGCGAAGGTGGAGATCAATTATTTGCCGGTTGGACAAACAAACCTTTAATTACCGCAGGTGTTTATCAGTCAGAAAATCCCGCCGGACAGGAAACTTTTATCCAGCAATATCTCCGCACCTTTCACCGTCTTGGGGGATATGAATCTCAAGTTTATCAGCCAGAAGTCTATGCACAGATCCAAAATTTGCCTCCCGAAGATTGGCTATTGGCGGCTCTTGATTACAATGAGTGTCCATCTTTGCTGCATCGCTTGCGCCGCGCTGGTTTGATGCTCAAAGGGGCGCAGAATATCCATCCCCGTGCGACTGCATTGGGGTTTACTCATGGATTATGGGTGCGATCGCCTTTTTGTGATTTACCTCTAGCAGAATGGACATTTAGCCTATCTGGAGAACTCTGTTTGCAGGGAGCTTGTGAAAAATATATCCTCAAACGTGCCATAGAAAATTGGCTCCCACCCGAAATTGTTTGGCGACAAAAGCGGGGGATGGGAGTTCCCTTAACTTCTTGGTGTTTAAATGATTTTTGGCATCAGCTAGGCATCTGGCTCAATCCAGAAATACTTCGCGCTAACAATCACTTTTATCCTCACATTGCAGCCCAAATCGTTAATGGCAAACTCGGAGCAGCTATTCAAGGGCGGCGGATTGGTGAGACTCTCTGGTTACTTATTATGTGGCAACTTTGGCGATCGCATGTTTTAAATGAAGAACGAAGTAAACAGTCCTGGGATCATCCTTTTTGGTTGCCTCGTCGGCTATGGAGGAGTTACAAACGATGGCAAGATTAGATAAAAAAGAGTTAGGAGAGACGCGATTAATCGCGTCTGTACAAAAGGTAGGAGTTGAGAGTGAGCAATTAATCTTCTCATGTATCCCATTTGCTGAGGAACTTGCCAAAGAGTTGCTGAGTACTTATGGTTCTCCGCTTTATGTTTATAATGGCGATCGCTTGCGCGAAACTATTGAGCGCATTACTAAGGCTGTCAGCTATCCTTATACGCAATTTCGGTTTGCCAGCGTTACCAATGGTAATATTGCGCTGTTAAAAATTTTTCGCTCATTTGGGTGGGGACTTCACGCTAATACCCCAGGAGATATTTATTTAGGATTGCAAGCTGGTTTCGATCCTAGTGAGATTGTTTATAGTGGCAGTAATTTGAATCGGGATGAGATGCTACAAGTCTTAAATTGGGGAGTTACAACTCTCAATCTCGATAGTCTGGCTCAATTGCAGTTGTGCTGCGAAGTTTTGCCCAAAGGCAGAGAGAAATATATTCGGCTGGGTTTACGCCTAAATTTACCAGAAATTACCGGAGATAGCCGCATTGGTGTACGTCCTGAAGAATTTGCTGATGCGATCGCTTTAACCCATGAGGTTGGATTGAAGCTGAGTGGTTTACACTTCTATCGAGGAACCGGAACTAACGCCACAGCCGCTTTCACCCAAGTAATTGATACGCTAATCGCCACAGCCCAACTGTTACCCGATTGGGAATATTTAGATTTTGGTGGTGGTTTTGGTTATCCGTATCACCACAACAAAACAGCATTTGATTGGGAAATCTTTGGGGGTGAGTTAACCGAGAGAATTAGGCGATTAGGGCGGAAAATTGATTTGGTGATTGAACCGGGACGAAGTGCGATCGCAGAATGTGCAACTTTGCTTGCCCAAGTTGTTTCTGTGAAATGGCAAGGAGAAAAACAGATTGTCGGAGTTGATACCACCGTTGCTAATCTTTCAGTACCTTCAGTACACGGCGGCTACCGAGAAATTATCACTTGGAAACAAGCAGACAATCTATTCACAACTGATATTTGTGGTAACACCACATATTCACGAGATTATCTGGGGAAAAATTGCCAACTCCCAGTTTTAGAAATTGATGATATCGTTGCCATTCTAGATGTCGGTGCTTATGGTTATGCAATGTCGTCTCACTTTTTACACCGCCCCAAACCTGCGGAAGTCTTGCTAGAAAATGGCACACATCGCTTAATTCGTCAACGGGAAGACTATAGTGTTTTGCTAATAAATCAGATGCTTGATAACTAACAATTAATAAATAATATTGAGCAACCATTATGAAGTGTATTAACTGTGGAACTGACAACAAACTAAAAGACCGGACAGCTAATCAAGGTCGGTGTCTAAAATGCAATCATCCCTTTGCATTTGAACCAACCAACATGAGTAATATTAAGATTACCGATCCTTTTTTTGCAAAGGCGATCGCTGATATTTCTGCAAATAATACCTTGTTTTTTACACCCAAGCAACTGCTGTATTTTCTAGATAATCGTCTCAGATCAAAATCTTTTCCCAAATTTAGCTGGTTATTTTTATATGTATTTCTGAATTTCTTTACATTTTTTTTAATCATTGGCCCGCTCCTCGTAAATATTGTGTTTATTTTGATATTTTTCAATCGAACCAATTCAGTTAAACTCAACAATAAAATTCGCAAACAAAATGCTAAAAATTTACAAGTTATCGGAGGGATTATCCTTGTTATAGGAATTTTGCTAAGTCTCGCTTCAAACTCATTCAGCTTATTTACCATTGTTGTTATTTTGGGGATGCTGCCTATATATTTAGGAACCCGACAGTTAGGACGAATTGGATTTTTAACACAAGAATTTTTATTTCCTGAATCTCAGCTTAAAGATTTGCTAGATCGTTGGCAGCAAATAAATGGTTCAATCCTCAAAATTCTGCCTCCTCCTAACCAGGGAAATACACCAGCTACAGTTAATCCCGATGTAACTGCTTACAGTTTTGATAGATTAGTCGTTTGTGATAGTGCTGCCATTGCTCAATTATTAATTGCTAATAATTTCCACTTTGAAAATAACTGTGCAATTCTCAGCATTACTGGATATCCTCAAAGCATTTTTGACACCACAATGCAAATGCTGCGCCGTAATCCCGATTTGAAAGTCTATGCAGTACATGATTGCAATCCACGAGGCATTGGTTTAGTTCATCGTCTTAGAACCAATGCTAGTTGGTTTCTCAATAGCGAGATTGCGATTATTGATATCGGATTAACGCCACGTCAAATTATCGCTACTAAACGTGGAATGTTCATTCAATCTTCTCCAGAGTCGGCGCAAGCAGCTAAAGAATTACCTGAAGAAATTCGTCAAAGTTTATCTACTGAAGAATTAGCATGGTTAGAATCTGGAAAGTTTGTAGAATTGGAATCTTTCACTCCCCAAAGACTAATTAAAGTTGTACAAAAGGGTATTGCTGGCAGTCGAGATATAGAAACTGATGACAGTAACTTGCTTTTAGTAGGGGATAGAGGTAGCGATATCTATGTTGTTCAAAGTTTTGGTTAATATAGCCACGCATCCCAAGTGGGCAAAATGCTCCTCAGATTGGAAAGCCGCTAGGTAACAATAGAAAGTCGAACTTCTGTTAGAGAGTATTCGTCTTTAAAGGAAAAGTTTTTGATTTACCGAAATTATGTAGAAATTGCAGTTCAGATGTGGTGAGGTCGCGCCATTGACCCAATTGTAGGTCATCTAATTGTAGGTGGGCTATGCTAACCCTGACTAGCCGCAAAGTCGGAAACCCTACAGCCGCAGTCATGCGCCGTACTTGGCGGTTTTTTCCCTCTGTCAAAGTCATTTCTAGCCAAGCTGTGGGTACATTTTTGCGAAATCTAATCGGCGGGTTACGTTCAGGTAACTGTGGCTCTGTTGGTAAGAGCCTCACTTCTGCTGGTTGAGTGCGGTAATCTTGAATTTCTACACCTGTATGCAACCTTTGTATCGCATCTGCATCTGGAATTCGCTCTACCTGTACCCAGTAAGTACGTTTATGACCAAAACGCGGATGGGCGAGGCGATGTTGTAATTGCCCATCGTTCGTTAACAGCAGTAACCCTTCACTATCCCAGTCTAAGCGTCCCACAGGATACACATCAGTTACATCAATATAATCTTTCAGGGTGATATGTGTGGGAGCATCTTTTGTAAACTGGCTGAGAACACCGTATGGTTTGTAAAAAATAATATATCTCATTGGGAATTGGTGATTGGGGATTGGGCATGGTCGTAGAATGGGCGACTTCTTTCGGATTCAAATCGTTCGTATAGTTCTGGATTCCATTTAGGGAACTCCAAAAAATAAATTATTCAATTTGTCTACTCAACTAGACTTCTTTCTTCCTTGTCTCCCTTGTCTTCCTTGTCTCCCTTGTCTTCCTTGTCCCCCTTGTCCCTCTGCGACGGAATATTTTTTTACTTGGAAATCCCTTATCTGGCATCTGTTGATAATTCCTCATTCGTAATTTATAAAGTCGTATTTTTTGATGTAAACGACAAAAAACGATATTGTCAGAAATTGTAAGTTCAAATTTGCTTAAGATACACACCCAATGCCCTATGACTAAATACTTTCGCTCCAACGTTGATGCAATGGCTAGCTACATTCCCGGTGAGCAGCCTCAACGCGGTACACAGATCGTCAAACTTAACAGCAATGAGAATCCTTATCCCCCTTCCCCTGCGGCACTAGCTGTGCTAAAAAATATCGATGGCGAGTGGTTGCGGCGGTACCCAGAACCTTTTGGTGGGGAGTTCCGGCAAGCTGCAAGTAAAGTTTTAGGAGTTCCTAGTGATTGGATCGTTGTCGGAAATGGTAGTGACGAATTGTTGGGTCTGATCGTTCGAGCCTGTGTAGAACCTGGGAAGAAGGTAGTTTATCCGATGCCAACTTATGTCCTGTATCGCACATTAGCAGAAATGCAAGCTGCGGAAATTGTTGAGATTCCCTACAGCGAGGACTACAGTTTACCTTTGGAAGAACTGGTTACTGTCGATGGTTCTGTGACATTCATTGCATCGCCTAATAGTCCATCGGGCCATCTGGTAACAACAAATGAGCTACGAAAATTAGCCAGCCAGTTATCTGGAGTTTTAGTGATTGATGAAGCATACATAGATTTTACCGAAGAAAATGCATTGGCTTTGGTAAAAGAATACGAAAATGTCATCATAATTCGCACTCTATCTAAGGGCTACTCGTTGGCTGGATTGCGCCTGGGGTTTGGGGTGGCGAATCCTAAACTGTTGCAGGGATTGTTTAAGGTGAAGGATAGCTATAACATTGATGCGATCGCTTGTGCAATTGGTACAGCTGCTATTACCGATCAAGTTTATAAAAATGCTTGTGTGGCAAAGATTAAAGCATCACGGAACCAGTTGGCAACAGACTTAAAACAATTAGGTTTTCATGTTTGGGAATCCCAAACTAACTTTTTGCTGGTACAGCCCCCACAAAAAAAAGCGGAATATCTCTATCAAAAACTGAAGGAAGGGGGAATTTTAATCCGTTACTTCAAGCAGCCTGGACTAGATGATAAATTACGGATCGCTGTTGGTACTGATGAACAAAATCAGGCTTTAGTGAAAGCACTAAGTTCTTTATTATAAATTTGACAATGCTCCTGTTAGGTAGCAAGTATTTCAGTGCTGAAGATAAGGACTAAAGCTCTAAGCTATGCAGGATAAGCGCTACAAATTTTAAAGCTATTGAACACTGAAGGTCTTGGGAATCAATCAGTATTCCCCGGCAGAGCCAGGGAAGGAGAAAATCTTAACATTAACTCGCTGCTAAATTGCCCCAACTTAAATAAGGTAATTTTGCAGATGTTGCCCGGACTTTGTCAGCATTGGCCACCAACTGACCGCAAGCGTCCCAAGTCCCAGAAATGAATGTGCTTCTACTACCTTCACCGATCGCAATTGGGGCGGTGTAATCACCAATTTGCACTTGCAAGGTTTCCAGATTGACTCTCACAGAAGCTTGGGGATTAGTAGCGACTAAATCTTGCAGTTGTTTAACAGTGACAGCATCGGCTGTCACACAAGGTATCCCCATTGCCACACAGTTACCAAAAAAGATTTCTGCGAAGCTTTCACCGATTAAAGCTTGGATTCCCCATTTTGCGATCGCTTGGGGTGCGTGTTCCCGTGATGAACCACAGCCAAAATTTCTATTGACTATTAAAATATTCGCCCCTTGGTATTGGGATTGGTCAAAGGGATGTTCACCTTTAAGTGCTGTCCGGTCATCAATAAACGCACCTTCGCCTAACCCATCAAAGGTAACGGCTTTCAAATATCGTGCGGGAATGATGCGATCGGTATCTATATCATTGCCCACTAAGGGTATACCGCGTCCTGAAACTGTTTTAACTTCACTCACCATAATTTTATATCTATTCTTTCAATGACAGACTGTTGAAAAAGGGACTGGGGACTGGGGACTAGGGATTAGGGAAGATCGGGGGGTCGGGAATAGATAAACTTTCAATTACCAATCCCCAATTCCCAGTCCCTAGTCCCCAGTCCCCAAAATTACAACAACTCACGCACATCAGAGACTTCGCCTTTAATTGCAGCAGTGGCGACCATCGCTGGACTCATTAACAATGTCCGGCCGGAAGAGGAACCTTGTCTTCCTTTAAAGTTGCGGTTAGAAGAAGAGGCACTGATTTGTCTTCCTTGTAACTTATCGGGGTTCATTGCCAAGCACATGGAACATCCCGGTTCACGCCATTCAAATCCGGCTTCCTGAAAGATTTTATCCAGTCCTTCAGCTTCTGCCTCTTCCTTCACCCTTTCAGAACCGGGAACAACGAAAGCTTTGATTCCCTCTGCAACATGGCGACCTTTGGCAATTTTTGCAGCTTCCCGTAAATCACTAATTCTGCCGTTGGTACAACTACCAATGAAGCAGACATCTATTTTAGTACCTTTGATGGGTTGACCAGGATATAAATCCATGTAGCGGTAAGCTTCTTCGGCAATAAATCGGTCTTCTTCCAGCAGTTCTTCCGGCTGAGGCACTGACTGGTTGATACCGATACCTTGACCGGGAGTAATTCCCCAGGTAATAGTAGGAGAAATTTCCGCAGCGTCAAATACAACTACATCATCATACTCGGCATCAACATCGCTCTTGATGGAATCCCACCAAGCCACTGCTTTATCCCAATCTGCATCAATGGGTGCAAAATCTCTACCTTTGAGGTAATCATAGGTGACTCGATCGGGATTAATATAGCCGCATCTAGCACCGCCTTCGATGGCCATATTGCAGACAGTCATCCTCTCTTCCATGTTCATTTGCTCAAATGTCGTACCTGCAAATTCGTAAGCATAGCCCACGCCGCCTTTTACGCCGAGGGTGCGGATGATATGTAGGATGACATCTTTGGCATAAACTCCTGGGTTCAGGCTGCCGTTAACTTCAATTTTTTTGACTTTCAGTTTCGAGAGGGCGAGAGTTTGAGCAGCGAGAACATCCCGAACTTGGCTAGTACCAATCCCAAATGCGATCGCACCAAATGCCCCATGACTGGAAGTATGGCTATCTCCACAAGCGATCGTCATTCCTGGTTGAGTCAATCCCAGTTCTGGAGCGATCACATGAACGATACCCTGACTACCAGAACCAATATTATAAAAGGTAATGTTATTTTCTCGGCAATTTTGCTCAAGTGCTTGAATCATTTCCTCTGCCAAACCATCAGCAAAGGGACGTGCCTGATTTTCTGTCGGCACAATATGATCGACTGTAGCAACGGTACGCTCTGGAAACAGTACTTTTAGACCCCTCTCGCGTAACATAGCAAAAGCCTGGGGACTGGTGACTTCATGAACTAAGTGAAGCCCGATAAATAGTTGCGTCAGCCCTGAGGGAAGTGTACCAACGGTGTGTAAGTCCCAAACTTTATCAAACAGGGTACCTTTGCTCATACGTCAATCAATATTTAAAGAGTCCGGTCTTAAATAGTATCAAAAAAGAGTCTAAGTTTTTCCCCGCCCTTCATATTAGTTACATCTTTACACTCATATTTCTCTATGCCCTCAGCGTCTCTGCGGTTTTATTCTTCCTTAACAAACCGCAGAGGCGTTGAGAATTCCCAGTATATCCCAAGCTTTTACCAATGCGACTAGCAAGAGCTTTTCCTAACTTGATACGAAAAGAACGTTAATAACTTTTCATTGCCCGTTGAATATCACGCTGATCTTCTCGTCGTTTCAGGTCTTCTCGCTTATCGTGGAGCTTTTTACCTTTGCCAAGGGCTATACTCACTTTTACCCAGCCGCGTTTGAGATACATTTTCAAAGGGATTAAAGTTAACCCTTGCTGTTCTACTTTGCCAATTAGCTTGCGGAGTTCTTGACGATGCAACAACAGCTTGCGTGTCCGCCGTGGTTCATGATTAAAATATTGTCCGCTGGCGTTATAAGGCGAGATATGAATATTGATCAACCATGCTTCGCCATTGCGAAGTAAAGCATAGCCATCTTGGAGATTGACTTTACCTGCACGAATTGACTTCACCTCGGTTCCTGTCAACTCAATTCCGGCTTCGTAAGTTTCCAGAATTTCATACAAATAACGGGCTTGACGGTTGTCAGCAATAACTTTGTAACCTTCGTTCTTGTCGCTCATTGATAATTTTGTGCGCTTTAAATGTACCTAAAAAATTATTTGGATTGTCTGGCGAATTATAGGGTATTCATTATAACCGCTATAAATATTGAACTGTATATCACTAATTTAGCTTTTCTAAGTTCATAATTAAGAGTTTTCTGGTAACTTTAAGTTATCAGATATGGATTAAATCTGAGGTTTACCCAGAATTTGGAGGATTTTGTCTCAAGTTTCCCAAAGAGTGGCTAAGTAAATCGGCGTAGATAATTAAAGGTTTGTAGTGTACCTTTGTGGGTATATTGCTATGAGACGCTACTCTTCTCTAGAAAATTATTTCAATCATGGCTACTTAACTTATATTTTGGTAAATTACTGATAATATTAATAATAATTTATACTATAATAAAAATCTACTCTGCCTGATTAATGAGTTATTACAAATTAAAAAGCTCTCTATGCCTCCTAAGCAGAGTGAGTCAAAGGCAGTTACACTCCGTTAACTCTTCCGAAAGATTTAAGATTTTCTTTATAAATCAACCCTAAAGTCAGTTATTAACTGGTAATCCTGTCATAGTATGAGACATAAGAACACTATTCTTACCAGTGTTCCCAGATGAAGCGCGTAGAAGCAAATTTCTGAGTAAAAAAATGCTAGGGGTGTATTGTCCATGCCCTTGACGATCCTTGTAGTGGATGATGATTTGGGCACTCGTCTGTCTGTTACCGACTATCTTGAACTGTCTGGCTACTGTGTGATCACGGCTAATGACGGTCAAGAGGCTTTGTTTATGGTGGATGAGTATAATCCTGATTTGATCGTCACGGATATTATAATGCCACAGATGAATGGCTACGAACTGGTGCGTCGGGTGCGTCAACAATCAATGTTTCGGTTATTGCCTGTAATTTTATTAACAGCCCGAACTAAGACCCAGGAAAGAATTCTGGGCTACCAGTCAGGGTGCGATTTATACTTACCCAAGCCTTTTGAACTGGAAGAATTAGCAGCAGCAATTCGCAATCTTTTGGAGCGATCGCAAATCATTCAATCGGAGTATCGCTTTTCTCATAAAGAGAGTTTGGGCATTTCCGGCTCGACAAAAGCGGCGGATGCCCATAATTCTCTGTCTACTCAAATTCAGAAATCCCATCTGCACTCATCCCTAACTCATAGAGAACAAGAAGTCTTAGAGTTATTGACTCATGGTCTGTCTAATGCCGATATGGGTCATCAGTTACACCTGAGTCCTCGTACAGTGGAAAAGTACGTTAGCAGTTTATTAAGAAAAACCTCAACCAGCAACCGAGCAGAATTAGTGCGTTTTGCCATGAAGCATGGTTTGGTGGAATAAAAAAGTGAGGAGTTCGGAATTAAAACTCCCAACTCTTGTACAGACGCGATTAATCGCGTCTCTACTCTTCACTTTTAATTTTTGTGAGCAGACCTTCACAAGCATCAATCAGTAAATCAATAACCTGATTAAATCCGTCTTGACCACCGTAATAAGGATCTGGAACTTCCTTTAGAGTGTGTCGAGAGCAAAACTCGCACATCAAACGAACTTTATGCTGATATTGCTTAGTGCGATCGAGAGTGAGGATATTATCATAATTTTCTCGATCCATCGCCAAAATTAAATCAAAGTCTTGAAAGTCTGACTTTTGAAACTGGCGTGCTTGACCACGCAGTTTAATTCCCAACTTTGTAGCAGCCGCAGCACTCATGCGTCTGTCAGGTGGGCTACCAACGTGATAACTAGATGTACCAGCCGAATCACAGAGGATGCTTTCGCTCAAGTCAGCCTGCTCAATTAGATGATTCATAATGTTTTCTGCCGATGGCGATCGGCAGATGTTACCTAAGCAGACAAACAGCAACTTGTAAGGCATAGATATTTTTTGTCCTTTGTCAATAGTCATTTGTCCTTTGACCAATGACTAATGACTAAAATCCAGGTAACTCCAACCCACTGGTTAATTCTTCCATGCGTTCCCGCATTGTTGCTGTGGATTTGTTGTAGGCTTCTTTCATTGCCACTGTCACGAGATCGGAAAGTACTTCTGCACCTTCCCCTAGAGCATCTGGAGAAATTTCTACCCGCTTGGGTTCTTGGTTCCCACTGACAATCACCTTCACCAGACCACCGCCAGATTCTCCTAGAATCTCCATTTGCTCCAATTCTTCTTGGAGTCGCTTTGCACCTTCTTGAACTTGCTGTGCTTTCTTAAAAGCTTCGGCCAGTTCCTTCATTTTTCCTAAGCCAAAGCCGAATCCTTGTCCTTTACCTGTCATAATTATTTGTACGCTTATGCGTTGAATAACAAATCAAATTCAATTATAGATGCGGTAAGTAACTTGCCTCTTTTTTTACTAATAATTAATGCATTCAGGAATTGGGCATTGGTCATTGGGCATCAATTGTCTTTCCTCACTACATCATTTTTACTATTCCCCATTCCCCATTCCCCATTCCCTATCCACAAGCACCTTGAAACTCTCCGAGCATTTTGACTTCTGGCTCTAAATTAATAGACCAACGTTCTTGTACCTGATGTTGAATGTGGCGAATAAGACAGAAGATGTCACTAGCTTTTGCCCCACCCCGATTAACGATAAAATTAGCATGGAGTAGTGCTACTTGCGCTCCACCAATTTGGTAGCCTTTGAGGCCAGTTTGTTCAATTAACCAGCCAGCACTGTAAGGTTTGGGATTGCGGAACACACTCCCACAACTGGGGAAGTTGTATGGTTGTGTGCTTAACCGATGCTTTTTGTGTTCTTTGGTGATTGCCACAACTTTTGCTGGGTCTGCACCTGGTGCGAGTTGTAAGGTGGCTTGGGTGACTATGCGATCGCCACCTTGCAATAATGAAGTCCGGTAGTTATAACCTAACTGTTCTGGGGTAAGAGTCTCCAGGGTTCCATCGGGTGAAAGTACCTTGGCACTAACTAACATATCTGCGATACAGCTATTATGTGCCCCTGCATTCATCACTACAGCACCACCGGCTGTTCCGGGAATGCCAACAGCCCACTCCAATCCTTGCCACCCTAATTCTGCTGCCGCCCATGCCAAGCTAGGAATTGATTCTCCGGCAGCAACGGTTAATTGACCGGTTTGGGGGTCAAAGTTGCTGAAGCGGAGATGACGAGTTGCAATGACTAAACCTGATATCCCACCATCGCTCACCAGGAGGTTAGAACCGGCTCCCAGTGTTGTCACCTTTAAATCGCGTTCTTTTGCGTATTTGAGACTGGCTTGCAGTGCTTCTAAGTTTCGGGGGGCAACGTATAAATCAGCTGCTCCCCCAACCCTATAGGAAGTAAACGCTGACAAGCAAGCCTGGGACTTGATCGCACAATCAGTATTTGGTAAGTAAATTACTTCACTATCCACCGAATTAGCCGTTTGATGTTTCTTTGTATTCAAAGCAGAAACTGTGCAGACGTTTCCAACTGCCTGGGAAATGGTCATCTTTACTTTGTATGGGTAAAATTTTTACATTAATTTACCGCAAAGATACGGTAAGAGAATTCACAAACGGAACCGTTGCTAGACGGGCGCTTTGCTCAGAAATGAAGTCTTCGCAAAGTCTCCACTTAAGATGTGGCTTTAGCAGGTTCGCAAAGTGCAGTAATTACTTCAGGAATCACCTGATTCAAGTTCCCAGCCCCTAAAAACAGCGCCAAGTCTCCTGGGCGTAATGTTTTTAACAAGTACTCACGCACTGAGGGTAAAGTTGGTTGATAAACTACGTGCGAATGCTGTTTAGCAATTTCTGCCGCTAGCTGTTCGCCAGTAATTTGCCCTAAATTGGGTTCGCCCGCACTGTAAATATCAGTTAGCACAACCAAATCAGCATGGGTAAAAGACTCGGCAAATTCTTCTAAAAAGGTCAGTGTCCGGCTATAGCGATGGGGTTGGAAGATAGCAACAACTTTTTGCCCTGGTCTTGCTTGTAAACGGGCAGCGGCGAGAGTAACGCGAATCTCGCTGGGATGATGAGCATAGTCATCAATGAAGGTAATACCATCAACTTCACCCCGGAGTTCAAAGCGTCGTCTTGCTCCTTCAAAGGTGGCAATACCTTTAGCGATCGCTCCAAATTCTAAGCCCAAGACGCGACCAACCGCAACTGCTGCCAGAGCATTGCTGAGATTGTGCCGACTGAGCAAGCGCAACTTCAACACGCCTAAAGCTTTGCCTCTTTCCCAAACTAGAGCAGTGGTGCCATCAGCACGGTAATCAATATTAGTAACGGTATAGTCAGCGTTGGTATCTGAGTGTAAGCTATAGCTCAGGGTGGGTTGCAAGCGATCGCGCACTGTCGCACAGTCAATGCTACCTATTAGAGTTTTACAACCCTTAGCAAATGTCTGGAAGGTGTCAATGACTTCTTCTAATGTATCGTAATGGTCAGGATGATCGAGTTCAATATTGGTGATGATGCCAATTTCTGGAGCGTGTTTTACCAAAGAACCATCAGATTCATCCGCTTCGGCTACCAAATATTTGCTTTGTCCCAATCGAGCATTACCAGACCATGCATTGACTTCGCCACCGACTAAAATCGTTGGGTCTAGACCTGCTTCCAGCAGCATATAACCAATCATGCTACTAGTTGTAGTTTTGCCGTGTGTTCCTGCTACTGCAATACTGTAGTAATCGGCAATTAAGGCGGCTAGTACATCTGAACGATGTAAAACTGGGCAACCTAATTCTAGCGCTGCTTTGTATTCTAAATTATTAGTGTTAATTGCTGTTGAACAAATGACTTGAGGTAGTTTTGACTTAGTATCAGCAGTTAATTGTTCTTGTGAATTTAATACTTGAGGGCGAAAGAATTCGAGATTGCTTGCCTCTTGTCTACCAAAAATATGAGCACCGATAGATTCCAATTTGTGCGTAATATGGTTTGGACGAAGATCCGAACCTGATACTGGATATTGACGCTTGGCGAGAACGTATGCCAGAGCAGACATACCTATGCCGCCGATGCCAATAAAATGAAATGGTCTACCACTAAAATCTACAGAATTAGTCATTTATTGCTCCTCTTACACCACACCACACCATAATCACAAATGACACGCGTATCATAACAGGAATTTGATTTTTACTGTAACTACTCCTATATCGTGTTTATCTTTAATGGCCAGATGTTCTTTCTGCTCTGGTTTTGCGCGTTCAGAATGATTTTACCTTGGTTGGAGGTTTTTACTATTTCTGAACTGTTGTTAAGATTATTCTGAAAATTTTGGCTACATCGGGAAAGAAATTCTTGTAATGTCAAATACATATTTTTGTCTACCTTACTGGAATTGGCTACATAATACATTGTTTAGTGAAACTGATTTGAAATTGCATCAAGTTTAGGCGTAAATTGACTACAATAGTACATTGGTAATGAAACTATTTTTCAATTGCATAAAACCCAGGCATAACTGGATGCAGCAACTAGCAATTTTTGGTGGCACATTTGATCCAATTCATTGGGGACACCTGCTCGTAGCCGAGACAGCAATGCAAGAATTATCCCTTGAAAAGGTAATTTGGGTGCCATCCCTAAGTCCTCCTCACAAAGAAGCAGCTTTGTTTGAGCATCGCGTCAAAATGCTGCAATTAGCCATAAAAGATAACCCAGCGTTTACTGTCTCACTAGTGGAGGCAAATCGCTCTGGGACTTCTTATGCCATTAACACCCTGATTGACTTATCTGCTTTTTACCCAAATACTCACTGGTACTGGATTGTGGGCTTGGATACTTTCCAAACCTTACCTCGTTGGTACCGTGGACACGAACTAGCACAAATGTGTGATTGGTTAATCGCACCCCGACTGCTAGGTGGTGAGACTATAACTCAAAGCAAATTAATCTGCAAGCAAGTGGAGCAACAACTGAGAGAGCAGTCGTACACCATTTACTGGCAACTCTTGAATATACCTTTGGTAGGAGTTTCGTCAAGTCTAATTCGCAAATTGTGCCGCGAACGCCAGTCAATTCGTTATTTAGTCCCGGAAGCAGTCAGATCGTATATCACTAACAACAATTTCTACTCGAACAAATCTGAATAAATTATGTGTTTTTTTATTGATCTAACACTTTATGGTTATAAGTGCCCCCCCCCTTTGCGATATGATTGGGGTCAACGATATCAACATATAAGCATAAATACAGAGGGCAAGACACTGTGATTAGAGTTGCAATCAACGGTTTCGGGCGAATTGGACGTAACTTTGCACGTTGCTGGGTGGGTAGAGAGAATAGCCAAATCGATCTTGTCGCTATTAATGACACGTCAGACCCTAGAACCAATGCTCACCTGCTGAAGTATGACTCGATGCTAGGAAAGATCAAAGGTGCTGAGATTAGTGCCGATGATAACTCTATCATCGTTAACGGTAAGACCATTAAGTGCGTATCCGATCGCAACCCAGAAAAGTTGCCCTGGAGAGATTGGGGAATTGACCTAATTATCGAAGCAACCGGGGTATTTACTAGCAAAGAAGGAGCGCTGAAGCATGTAAATGCTGGAGCCAAAAAAGTTCTGATTACCGCTCCTGGTAAAAACGAGGATGGCACTTTTGTGGTTGGTGTGAATCATCATGATTATGACCACAATATACACAACATTATCAGTAACGCTAGCTGTACTACCAACTGCTTGGCACCAATTGCCAAGGTGTTGAACGATAAGTTCGGCATCATCAAAGGTACGATGACCACCACCCATAGCTATACAGGCGATCAGCGCTTGCTAGACGCTTCTCACCGGGATTTGCGACGGGCGAGGGCAGCAGCGATAAACATTGTACCCACCTCCACTGGTGCAGCAAAAGCAGTTGCACTGGTTATCCCAGACCTCAAAGGCAAGCTTAATGGCGTTGCCTTGCGCGTACCTACCCCGAACGTCTCAATGGTAGATTTCGTTGTTCAGGTTGAGAAGCGTACTATTACTGAAGAAGTTAACCAAGCTCTCAAAGACGCTGCCGAAGGCCCACTTAAAGGCATTTTGGACTATAGCGAACTAGAACTGGTATCTTCCGATTATCAAGGGAGTGATGCTTCTTCGATTGTCGATGCTAACTTAACTTTGGTCTTGGGTAATGACTTAGTAAAAGTTATGGCATGGTACGACAACGAGTGGGGTTACAGCCAACGAGTTTTGGATTTGGCAGAATTGGTAGCCCAGAAGTGGCAATAATTTTTCATTAGTCATTGGTCATTGGTCATTGGTCATTAGTCATTAGTCATTAGTCATTAGTCATCGGTCATTATAAAAATGACAAAGGACTATTGACAAAAATGTTGAAATCCCTGCCTGAGACTCAGAACTTGGTCAGGGAATTTTTTTTGTTCGTCGTGTAATAGTACTGTTGAGCCGGGTGTAATATTGCCGACGATCGCAGCACCTTGACCAAGATGTTGTACTAATGTTAATGCTAACTCTTGTGGCAAGCAAAGCACTAATTCAAAGTCTTCGCCACCGTATAGAGCATAAGCTAGTGCTTGTTCTGGTGTTAGCCAATGGTCAAAAGCTACTGGCATGGAAATTTGTCTGCGTTCTAGGACAGCGCCAACACCACTGGCGCGGCAGATTTGGATAATCGCATCTGCTAAACCATCACTACTATCCATACCGGCAATGGGTCTGGGGCATGGGGATACTAAAATTTTCCAGAGGATTGGTAACACATCTAATCGTGGCTGTGGGCGCTGGTGTGAGCGGATTAGAGCCATGCGTTCTGCATGTTTGAGGTCTTGTCCTAATTCGGGGTGTAAAAGCAGTTCTAAGCCAGCGTGGGAGGCTCCATGAACGCCTGTAACAACGATCGCATCTCCCACTACAGCAGCAGAACGGCGGATAATTTGACTAGGGTTAACTTGACCAAAAGCGGTAATTGCCAGAGTAGTTATAGGCGATCGCACCACATCACCCCCAACAATTGAGGTATTGTATTTTTGCAGGCATTCTGTCATTCCCTGATACAGTCGCTCAACCCAACTCACCCTAACTTCACCGGGGAGTCCCAACCCAACGGTAATTCCCAATGGGGAAGCACCCATCGCTGCTAAATCTGATAAATTGGCAGCAGCAGCCCGCCAACCAGCATCTTCTGGGGAAGTGGTGAGGTTGCTAAAATGTACGCCGTCAACTAGAACATCTGTAGTCACCACCAAAGATTGCCCTGGTGCAGTCTTAAGGACTGCGGCATCATCGCCAATAATCTCTGGTGGACAGAAACCCTGTAATCTTTCTAAAAGACCTTGTTCGCCAATGTCTTTAACTTCTTTAGTCATTAGTCATTTGTTATTGGTTAATTCTCCCTATCTGCCTCATCCCCAACTCCCCCAAGTTACGATAAAGGTATCGTCTAGGGGGATGTTGGAATGGTCTCTATACCAGTAACAAAGCTCACATTTGAAGAGTACTTAACTTATGATGATGGCAGTGGTTTTCACTACGAGCTAGTAGATGGCAGGCTGGAATTAATGAATCCCCCTACAATTCAACATTTCTTGATTGTCGCTTTTTTAGATACCGCATTCATAGCGGAAATTCAGCGCTTGAGTTTACCTTGGTTAACTTTTCGCGAAACTGGGACGAGGACGGGGAAAAATAAGTCTAGGTTAACTGACTTGTCTGTGGTGACGCAGGAGCAAGCAAGAGAATTGATCAATGCATCAGCAGTCTTTGAGTCCCCACCATTACTAATTGTAGAGGTAGTCAGTCCAGATTCTATAAACCGGGACTATCGTTATAAGCGGTCTGAATATGCGGCGGTTGAAGTGCCAGAATATTGGATTGTAGACCCACTAAAAGAAAAGATTTCTGTGCTGTGGCTGGAAGAAGGATTTTACGAAGAGACGGTGTTTACTGGCGACCAGCAAATTGGATCGCGGACTTTTCCAGAAATGGCGATCAACTGCGATCGAGTGTTCGCTGCCGGCAATCTAAATCAGGGGAGTTAGGAGAGACGCGATGAATCGCGTCTGTACAAGAGTTAGGAATTATTTTGCCCCTGCCTCTTTCTTATGCTGCTTGCGGCTCAACCAGATTTTCTATTCCCTGGACGACTTTTGCCGATTCAATTTTGTCACCTGCTTTCAGTTTATCCAAAACTTCTCTGCCTTCGGTGAGATAGCCAAAAACGGCATAACGACCATCCAATAGATTGCGTCCGGCGGGGGTGAGTTCTGGGTCAAACAAAAAGAAGAAGAATTGTGATGAACCACCATTTACTTCACTTTCGGGACGAGCCATCACGACTGCACCAAAAGCAGAGAAAGGTAGAACTGGCATATCAACGTAACGACCAGCTTCTTCTAGAGTAATACCATAAGTAGGTGCTTTATCACCTTGAACTAAGACTTCTAAAGGAATAGCGCGATATTTGCCCGTCTTGGGATCAATGTAACCCACGTCTTTCCCCGCAGGATCTCCAGTTTGCAGAAAGTAAGATTCTTCAGAACGGGTAAATTCTAAGTCATTATAAAAACCCTTCTGTACTAAATCGACAAAATTACCAGCAGTGACAGGGGCGCTATAACCATCTACTACAACGGTCAAATCGCCTTTGTTGGTTTTGATTTCTACAGTGGCATGACCTTTAAGTTGTGGCAGGTTGCTGTACTGGACAGGTACTTCAAAGGGGAATTCTTTCACCATTGACTCTTCTAGCTGAGTCACGAGATTCAGAAGTTTGCCTCTTTCTTGTAGAATTTGTTCTTTATCTTTGCTGTTCGCCAATTCTTCTAATTTACCCACCCCAGATTTCAACTCGGTAATCCAAGCTTCAGCTTGGGGTTGGCGTTCTGCGGGAACGCTTGTTAAGATTTGGGAGGGTTTATCGAGAATACGGGATGCTTTGCTGATGTCCTTGGAAATTGCACCCCATCGCCGATTTGCCCGCAGCTGGGCAGAGATGTCCTCTAGACTGGCTTGTAGTTGCCGTACAGGTTTGTTATCTATCGGGAGTGCATATCGCAACAAAGCCTTGCCATCGGTAATTGCGTTGCCAGATGGCAGCGCGGCGCTACTGGAGGGAGTCCACCCAGCTGTAGTTATGCCTAAAAATATTGTTACCAGCAGTATTGCCATTAGGCTGTTCTTCAGCCAGGATTTTAATAAGTTAAGCATGGGATAACTCAAATGCAGCATTAAATTGTTGACTGGACGTAACCCATAAATAATCTTCCCACGTTAGGTGATGAGTGGATCAGAGGTCTAGGGCAGGGGAACAAATGACAACTAACTAATGACAAATGCCCAATGACTACTCTAGAAGGGTACAATAAATGCCGATTGTCTTCCAAAATTTGAAAGTTTCATGATCTCCAGTAACGACTTTCGACCCGGTGTTTCAATTGTATTGGATGGGTCTGTATGGCGAGTGCTTGAATTCCTACACGTCAAGCCAGGTAAAGGTTCTGCCTTTGTCCGAACTAAGTTAAAAAATGTTCAGAGTGGGAGCGTGATGGAAAAAACGTTCCGAGCTGGAGAAACTGTGCCCCAAGCTACTCTAGAAAAAAGCACGATGCAGCATACCTATAAAGAGGGCGATGAGTTCGTCTTTATGGATATGGAAACCTACGAAGAAGGTAGATTGACCCGCGCACAAATTGGCGATCGCGTCAAATACCTGAAGGAAGGTATGGAAGCTGAAGTTATTAAATGGGGCGAACAGGTGCTAGGAGTAGAATTGCCTAAATCTGTGGTTCTAGAAATTGTCCAAACAGACCCAGGTTTAAAAGGTGACACTGCCACCGGTGGCTCAAAACCCGCAACTCTGGAAACTGGTGCAATTGTGATGGTTCCTTTGTTTATTTCTCAAGGAGAACGCATCAAAGTTGATACCCAAGAAGATAAGTATATCAGCAGGGAATAACTTTCATCTCTACGGAGATGCTTGTTCCCGATTGAAATCCCTACATCAGGATTAAATCCCTGCCACACTTAAGATGCTAATTTACGGATAGGTCGAGGTAATAAAAACTGTGCCATTGGACTTTAATGAAATCCGCCAACTATTGGCAACTATCGCACAAACAGATATTGCAGAAGTCACGCTCAAAAGCGATGATTTTGAACTAACAGTCCGTAAGGCTGTGAGCGTCAGCAATCAGATGTTGTCGGTAGGTCAACCGACCTTCGGCGGTGTGGTAGGTTCGGGCTTGACATCGGGTTCATCTGGAGGAAACCAGACGAACACGAGTCAGGTAACGGAGGTGTCCACATCTCGCGTGTTTGAGAATACTGGTAGTAGCACACAATTGCAGGTATCAGTAAATCCTCCCTCAATCATTGACCAGAGATTAGTAGAAGTGCCTTCCCCAATGGTGGGAACGTTTTATCGCGCTCCTGCACCTGGGGAAGCGGCATTTGTGGAAGTTGGCGATCGCATCCGCAAGGGTCAAACAGTCTGTATCATTGAAGCCATGAAGCTGATGAATGAAATCGAAGCCGAAGTCTCTGGACAGGTGATGGAAATTCTTCTCCAAAATGGTGACGCTGTAGAATATGGTCAACCTTTGATGCGAATTAACCCCGATTAAGTATTAATCTATATATGAAGTGAGTAATTGTTAAAACTTCAGTCCTTGCGGGTTAATCCTGATGAAACAAACGTTGCCTTTACCGCCAGAAGTGGTGCAACAAGTAGCTGAATACTTCAGCCTGTTAAGTGAGCCGATGCGCTTGCGGCTGCTCCACTTATTACGGGATGAAGAAAAATGCGTGCAAGAGTTGGTAGAGGCAACACAGACTTCTCAGGCAAATGTGTCAAAACACCTGAAGGTAATGTGGCAAGCAGGTATCCTTAGCCGCCGCAGTGAAGGAACTTGCGCCTATTACCGGGTGGAAGATGAAATGATTTTTGATTTGTGTAATCGGGTTTGCGATCGCCTTGCCACAAGGTTAGAAGAACAAGCCCGTAATTTTCGTGTATTAAATAGCAAACGTTAGGTCAGTTGTCATTTGTCAGTTGTCCTTTGCTAATGACTAATGACTAATGACCAATGACTAAAGCTGATAATTTTTATCAAAGCTTTCACGAGTTAGTGGCTGTTGTAACTCTAAACCTTCACCACCTAAAACATCCAACGGTTTGCCGTTCACGTCAATGTACACCTTGGCTTTGGGATTTAAAGTTGTCGCAGTATAAACAACTTGTCCCACGCGACCCATCATTGATGTGCTACCACCACCACTGGTAAAATCTTCTGATAAATTAACGTGAACTTCGTTATTTTCTGATTTCAGCCCCAAAAGTTTGGTTCCTTTTGGGATAGTTGTGGAACCTGTCGCTTCTGTTGTTGGCCCTGCTAACAAACTTTGGAAAGCTGCTTCTAAAGGCTGGTTAGGTAGTATAGAAGCGACTTTAACAGGCTGGGGAACCAAAACAACATTTTTGTCTTTTGGTGTGAGCCAATAAACATTGGGGGTTTTTTCGTTAGCAACTGGCTGTCTAGTTGATGGCTGTGCTGGTTGAGCGATTTGCCCAGAGGGGTTTGACGGTATGGGAGTATTGCTGGAGTGGGAGGTAAACCAAGCCACACCACCACCCACCGCTACAACCACTGCTGAGACTGCGGCAATTGCGCCTGAAGAAATACGATTAGATCCTTGTTGGTCTTTCATGTTCAAAACCTTCCTAACTGAGGGCTGATATGGTAGTTATGTGAGGAGCAGCCTGGTTAACGACGATACTTATAAGTTGAGAGTTTCCACAACCCAGAGGAGACTTACTTTATGCCTCTTAATTCTGCAAGTCCCTAATTCAATTTTAGAATTTTTATTTCTAATCCGTCACCTACCAAATTATGTAAATCTCATTCTTTCTGGAGATGATTGAAGATTAAATTTACAACGCAGAGGATAACGCAAAGGAACGCGGAGTATTTCTCACAAAAGTCCTGAGTGCTTAGTGAAGAACCCTCTGCGAACCTCTGCCTAAACCTTTGCGCCCTTTGCGGGAAGGCGTTCGCGTAGCGTCTCGTAGAGAAGCGCCTATGCGTTTAATCTTTACCGTCTATTACTTCGGTAATCCACTGTTTGAGTGTCGCTGTAACTTCATCAATGACAATTTCTTGAGATTTACGGGTGGCTCTTTCTACAACTTCGACTTTGCCATTAGCGATCGCGCGTCCGGTTACAATTCTGTAAGGGATACCAATCAAGTCAGCATCTTTAAATTTCACTCCCGCCCGTTCATCGCGGTCATCTAGTAGGGTTTCGATTCCCGCTTGATTGAGTTGGGTGTAAAGCTTTTGGGCGATTTCGACTTGTTGAGCATCCTTAATGTTCGGAATTGTGACGATCGCGTGATAAGGAGCGATCGCAACTGGCCAAATAATCCCATCTTTATCGTAAGATTGCTCTACGGCAGCTTGTGCTAATCGTGACACTCCCACACCAAAACAACCCATAAATAGTGGCTTTTCTTCACCCTGTTCATTGGTATAAGTTGCACCCATTGCTTGGGAATATTTAGTGCCTAATTGGAATATATGACCGGCTTCAATTCCACGGGCGCTTTGTAAGGTTTGTTCTGGGTTATGGATGGCGCGATCGCCTGTTCTTGACTTACGAATATCTACTACTTTTTCTGGTAACTTAAATTGCTCGCTCCAATTAGCACCAACTACGTGATAACCAACTTCATTCGCGCCTGTAACAAAGTTTTTTAAATCAACGGCTGTTTGATCCACCAAGCGCAAAAAGTTGGGATGAATCTGTTTATTGGCGGTAATATACTCATCTGCGATATCTGGCGCAATGTAGCCTAAAGGTAGAGATTTCGCTCTCCATGCTTGCTGGGCTTCTACATTTGGGACATTGAAACTAATAATAGTTTTAGCGCCATACTCAGAAGCTAATTTAGTCAATTCATTTTGCAACTTGACTTCATTAACTTCCTGATCGCCTCGAATGCTTACCAAAACTAACACCGTTGTACCATTATCATAAACTGTCTGATAAAGGACATTTTTCACCAATTGAGTGGGAGAACATTTGAGGATTTGACAAACCTTTTCAATGGTTTCTGTTCCAGGTGTATCTCGTTTCTGATATGTTGTAAACCGTGAGGTTTCGGCATCAATTGGTAAAGAAACAGCCTTTTCTACGTTAGCGGCGTATTTACCATCCTCAGTATAGAGAACTTCATCTTCACCAGCTTCCGCCAAAATCATGAATTCTGTGGAACCAGAACCACCAATTGCACCAGAATCAGCTTCCACTGCCCGAAAAGCTAAACCAGAACGCCGCAGGATATTGCTGTACGCTTTATACATATCCTGGTAAGTTTCTTTGAGGCTGGCTTCATCAACATGAAAAGAATAGCCGTCCTTCATGATAAATTCCCGTCCGCGCATTAAACCAAAGCGGGGGCGAATTTCATCGCGGAACTTGGTTTGAATTTGGTAGAGATGTAGTGGTAACTGCCGATACGAGCGAATCATATCACGAGCGATCGCTGTGATTACTTCCTCATGAGTTGGGCCTAATCCTAATTGTTGCTCGCGGCGGTCAATTAGGGAAAACATGATCCCCTCAGCTTTGGTGTAAGTGTCCCAGCGTCCCGATTCCTTCCATAAGTCCGCAGGTTGTAATTGTGGTAAGAGACATTCTTGTGCGCCTGTAGCGTTCATTTCTTCCCGCACAATCTGGGAAACTTTTTGCAGTACCCGCCACATTAGCGGCAAATAAGCATAAAGACCACTACCGATGCGACGAATGTAGCCTGCACGGAGTAATAATTTATGGCTAGGAATCTCAGCATCAGCTGGATCGTCCCGGAGTGTAACGAATAACATTTGTGACAGTCGCATCGTTTATAGCCTTTATTCGATCGCTAATTTCTATGTCAACTAAAGTATGAAGTATTAAGGATGAAGTACAAAGTATACAGTGTTATTTCTTTTTCATTTTTATTTATAGCTTTCCGCCTTTTTTGTTCGCAACTTTAGGAGAAAATTACCTTGGCAGATGTAATTTATCAAGCACAAGCACCCTTAGAATTTATTCCTCCGGCCTTTAACCCCTTATTTTTACGATTCGTCCATCTGTTGCTACCCAGTTGGATAAACTGGCAAACATCTATTACCCAAATTGAAGCAGACAACATAGAGGTTCTAGTGGATCTCTATCGCCAGTTTCAGGAGGGTAAGATCCGTTTTATGCTGGCATTTCGCCATCCGAAAACAGACGATCCACTTTGTTTAGCCTACTTGTTATCTCAACTTGTACCAAAGATAGCGCGATCGCAGGACACAACACTACAACTTCCGATTCACGCTCATTTTATCTACGATCGCGGCATTCCTCTATGGGCAGGTTCCCACGTTGGTTGGATTGCTTCTCATTTAGGTGGGACTCCGATTCAGCGAGGTAAGGCTGACTGGACAGGTTTACGTTCGGCGCGTGACTTGTTTGCCAATGGGAAATTCCCGATGGCTGCTGCGCCAGAGGGTGCAACCAATGGTTTATCGGAGAATATCAGTCCTTTGGAACCCGGTATTGCCCAATTAGGCTTTTGGTGTGCTGAAGACTTGCACAAAGCTGGAAGCGACCAACAGGTTCTAATTGTACCAGTTGGGATTAAATATAGTTACGTTGATGCTCCTTGGAGTGCGATCGCAAATCTTTTAAGTGAATTGGAAGCGGCTAGTGGTTTACCTGTGAATTCAGCAGAAAATGCTTCGATAGAGTCGCTTTATCCTCGCCTATTGACTTTGGCAGAACATTTACTTTTGCTAATGGAAGAATTTTACACACGTTTTTATCATCAAAAACTGCCAGATCCTAACATTGTCAATGGGCAAATTCCAGATAGAAATGAAGCATTAGCAGTTCGTTTACAAGCTTTATTGAATGCAGCGTTGTTAATATCAGAGCAGCATTTTGATTTGCAGTCAAAAGGTAATTTAAGTGACCGTTGTCGGCGAGTAGAACAAGCTGGCTGGAATTATATATTTAGAGAAGAATTTAAGGATGTAAAAGGAGTATCTGCCGTCGAAAGAGCTTTAGGCGATCGCGTTGCAGAAGAAGCGAATGCGCGAATGTGGCACATGCGTTTAGTAGAAAGTTTTGTGGCAGTTTCTGGTAATTATATTCGTGAAAAACCGACGGTAGAAAGGTTTGCCGAGACAACTTTAATTTTATGGCAAATGATTGCTAAAATCAAAGGCGATAAAGGTATACAGCGTCCACAATTGGGCAAGCAAAAGGTAAAAATAACTGTGGGTGAACCGATATCTATTTCTGAGCGTTACCCAGCGTATAAAGAAAATCGCTTGGCTGCTAGACAAGCTGTTGCTGATGTTACTAATGATTTGCAACATGCGTTGGAAGGATTGATTTGATTAGGAGGGTTGCACCTTTAGTTAGGAACCAGAATAAAGCTGTCAAGTCGCCTCGCTCCAATTAAAAATTAAAAATTATTAATTAAAAATTGGGCGCTGCTGAATCATGGGATGATTTCGCCCCTTGGCTCCTGACTTCCTTAACTTGCAAGAGGGCAATCTAAATACCCAAGTGTTCATCCAAACCCGATATTACTTTCTAAACGTAGATCAATGCAGATAAAGAAGTTCTAGCGATCGCGGCTTTAGATGCCCTGTACGGAGATGCTGCCGGGATATGGTTTATTAAGCTTGCACAAACTCAAAAGTTTTGCAAAACTGTCTAAATAAATGGGTGCAGAAAATCGTAGGCTACTAGACCCGCTAGGCTTTGCTCTTATTTAACCTTTCATCCAATGGGTTAGATAAAAGCAATTTTAACTAAATATGTCATTTGTTCTTTGAGTTTTATAAAATTACCGTTAAGTTATCCAAATTATATTTTCAGAATAATCACGCTTTTCTATTTTTGTAATTCAAATTACAAATAGAGAAGTCCAGAAAATTGTGATTCTCTAAATCAAGTTATAAATAATGAAAACTCAAATCTTATTCAATTTACTGAAGGTTGGCGTTGCTACTTTTGGAATCTTCTTTGTGGCTGGTCAAGGAGCCTATGCTTCCGACTTAAAGGGAACAGCATTTAGCATATCTTTGGAGTGTATGAATGACACTACTGGTCTTTTGATGGGTCAAAACTCCACTGATGCTAATGGCTGGCAATATGCATTCGATTCAAACAAAGATGGGATGAACGGGAATTACTGGGTTGGTGCTGCACCAGGTTCAGTCAATCCCTACGATATCTCTGGTATGGCTATTAAAGAAACTGCTACCAGCGTCATTGTGGCAATCAATGGCAATATGAAGTTAACAGGAGAGGCTGAAGGGGGTGCTGCTGGCGGTCAGATTGGATATGGTGATTTGTTCTTCAATATGGCCGGTAAGACCTTTGACAATGCTATGAGCAGTGGGGATTTGTTTGGTATTCATTTCTCCTCAGTTAATGCTTCAGGGGTACAACAACTCGGTGTTTATAGTGATGTTCAGGCAAAGACAGTTACTAATATCAAAGAGGGCTACACTGTTGCTACATACGGTGGTTTAGCAGGAGGAGGGAATTCTTACGAAAGTCAGGTAGCACAAGGTGGTGGTACTGTCGGTTATGGTGATTTGACCAGTAGTTACTTTACCAATAACGGCAAGGACAATACATTTAATCTTAATGTCATCAACTCTGGAAATTATCTGAGTGGAATCTCGTTCTTAGCACAGGGTAATGTAACGCAGCAGTTGCTAACCACTGGCTATAATGCCACCAAATTTAATGGCACACAAACCATTGCATTTGAATTCAAGAAATCTGGTGTTGTCCAATCGACTCCTGAGCCTGCTAGTCTCGCTGGTTTAGGAATTGTTGGTCTGGCTTTGGCTGGTAGCAAGCGACGCAAGAAATTAGCGTAACAATTGGGTGGGGACTATTTGCAATAAGGCTTGATTTATCTTCAGTGAGTAATAGCATTTTGGATAAAGCTTAAGTGAAAAGTATCCCAAACTGTGTAGATTTAGCCATTACATATTAAAGAAATAAAGTTAAATGCCTTTACTTTTTAGTCAGGGCATTTCTTTTTTTAAACACCATTATATAGGGTAATATAGCGCGTCTACTCACGATAATAAAATTGAGCGATCGCGTTTTATATCCTAACCTGGAAATACCTTAGATAAATCCACAACTAAATCAGGGAGGCAGGGCAGATTAACTAATTCATTTGGCAGAAAAATTAACTTGCGGCGATAACCAAATTTAACTTGCAAAGTTTGATAAGGTTCGCTGTAGCACTCCAGATAATTATCTACTAAATTAAATATCCAATAATCAGAGATATTTGCTTCTGCATAAATAGGTAGCTTTTCCTCTTGGTCATATTTTAAGGATGAATCGGCAATGTCAATTAAGAGTAGAATATCAGATGGGCTGGGATGATTCGCTAGATAGTCATCATCTCTATTTTTTGCAATTACCCTATCTGGTTCAGGCTCACTGTTGTTAGACAAAGTAATTGGTTGTTGTCCTCGCAGGGTTGCGCGATCGCCTACTAGCTTATACAATTCTCTCTCTAGGCGTGTTTCACAAACAGAGTGCAGTGTACCTTTTGCTACCATCTGGATTATTTCACCCTTAATTAGCTCAACTCGCTCATTCTCCTCAAAGAAGCCGAGTTCAGCTAGACGGTGATATTCAGCTATAGTAAAGCGTTTAGCAGTGGTAAGGCTCATAACAGCTACGAGAATGCAGAGTTATTTTTATCTTAATATAGCTGTAGCTGATTAAAGTTGTGTGATGGAGGGTGGTGAGGTGTCTGGATCTTTTTCTTTATCAACTTCTGTAACTGTTTCTATACTTACACCCTTCCAAGGAAAGTTAAAATCTGGCTGAATATTTTTGAGTTCATTAATGGATTTCAAGAAGAAATCTTTAATAGCAGATAGTTGATTTTCTTGAGATAAAAACTCTTGTAGGCTTTTTCGATAAAAAATAGCTGACCAATCTGGCAAGATGGTTAAATTCTCAGGAGTCCATATATTAGGCTGATCGTTAATGACTTTGTGCATGGATTCAATAATTTTTGGGCGTTCTACAAAATGAGGGGAGACCTCTAAACATATACCTAGATATGGATATTCCGTAAAATTATCTGGATTTAAATTAAAATATCCAAGACCACACCAAAAATTATCGCCTGAAAACTTAGTATATATAATATATCTGCTGCTCCATCTCCATTGAGTCATACTTGCTGCGCCTTTGATAACACCTCCGAAAGCTAGCTTGAATTCGCGTTGTACTTCTTCGCTGAGGGTTGATTCCATGAGATTGAGAGTTTTGTTAAAATTCACTATTGTCAATAAGTCAACTGATGAAAATTGATTAGTGTGAGACATTCCATTTTTCCTCATGAAGATTAATATTTCTTGTGCTAAGATATCGGACGCGCGTTCTTTTAAGAAGCTATAAAACTGATACCACCTGAGTTGGAAAAAATTTACCTTGGGTAATAAATCAAGGCAGTATTTTTTTCTTTCATCTTTTGGGTCATAATCACGGGTAATGTAAATTAAAATTCGATGTCTGACATTTGGTAAATTACTCAAAATCTCAGCATATTTTTTTAATTGCCCCGGTACTTCTGTAGAGCAAATTTTTGATTCAATAAATATTACATCTGTGCTTAAACCATTTGATAATTCAACCACAATATCAAGTCTACTGTCTTCAGGATGGCTCGCCAGTGCTTGATGTTCTTGCTGAGTTGAAATTTTGATGCTGGAATAATTATTATCACTAATGATTGAGTGATGTTTTAGCCAATCAATTAAAATATCTTTATTCAAGGATAAAAAATAAGCAACAATCTCAGTAAAAAAATCTTCACGCGGTTTGTTTCCTGAATGCAGGTTGAGTAAATTGGTAAATAAAGACATTTATTTTTAACTATTTAAGATAATTCCAAAAAAGCAAATATACCGGGCGATTAGAAATCGCGGCTACACAAACAAAGTCCACCTCCGTGGACTAAGAAAAAATCAACAGTTTTTAACCTGCGGAGGCAGGTTTTGTCTGTGTAGCCGTGACTTCTAGTCGCCTGGCTAGTAATAAATTAGACTTTTCAAACTAACGTTGCAGCAGTTATAACTTAGCCGATCGCAGTTTGACAAGATTACTGTATGATACTTAGAACAAATAGAGGTAAAATTTTTACCCCTACAAAGTTGTGTATTTTTTTAATAATAGCTAGAGAAGGTTACTACTATTGAGTTAAATGACTTTCTAGCAAAGATGCGATCGCTTCAGGATGAATATTCTTGTATTTCTTTTTACCAAGGTGTAAAACACAGTTGGGGGCGCTGCTACAGCATTTTTGGCAACTGGTATGTTCAATGGTAACTTTGTCTAACAAACCGCGATCGCACAAAGTTTTTTCTAATTCTGATAATAACCCTTTACCACCACGTTTCAGACAACCGCCCTTTTGACATACCATAATCCTCGCTTTGGTTTGAGGTGGTAAATCTTGCTTTGGACACCCATTAATTGATGTTACCTGATAGGCTTTAATTTTAATTTCACTTGTACGCGAATCTATCTTACTATAACCACAAACGCGAACTTGCTGACCAGGAACTAAGGATGAACTTAGAGAACGGCGCAACTCTTTAGACAGTTTAATTTCCACATTTCCAGATGGAATTGCCAATTGCAAGTATTTATATTTTCCTGATTCACCACCAACAAAACCTAGTAACTGTCCCTCAAGGTTCAATTCTGATAACGTCAAATGTTTGTCACCCATGATTGATAAAAAGTTATTGGGGATTGGGGATTGGGGAT
>NZ_NOLK01000239.1:0-7763 GCF_002245985.1 Nostoc sp. 'Peltigera membranacea cyanobiont' 232 | reverse complement strand
TCGCCAAAAGTCTCGGCGAGCCGCTATGAATGATCAGTATATGCTTTCCGTTTTGACGGCGGCTTTCTCAAACTTAACTCTCTGCTAGAATCCAACTGTCAATAGAGTTTGAGATGCGCTAACCCTGGCAATCGAAGGTGGTTGGATATCTCTAGGGATAACTTGAGGGATTGTAGGAGGACGCGCTGGAACCTGTGCTTTTAATGGTTTGTAAACCATACTATTAAGCAATATAAATAGTCCCAGAGCAAAAATTTTTCTAGGGAAGTTAGCAGTCATTAATTGGGAACATCAATCGGGAAGTTATCCAAATACAATACACTCGTTAGTCGCCAGAATTCAGCATCAAAAAATTATTTTTCGTGTGGTTGTTTCAAGTAGTTGTTAAAACACTAGACAAAGAATGATCCTCATACTAAGCTGCGGAGCTTTGTTTGCTTTACTGGTGTACTTTTCATTTTTTAGCAAGCTGAAAATTGATTCTTTGTCTTAGACAAAAGTAATATTTGATACTATTCCTTCTCCAAAACGAGAAATCAAGGGTTTTGACTATTTCACAGTGAGGGAATAAATAATTACATATAAACTCTCATGAGAGAAAAGTTTTTTCCAGTGAAGATCGGGATTATAGTATTGAACTTAAGGTGCAGGGCATTTATAAAAAAAGATAAAAAGTCGGACTTGATAAAGTATGATGACCAACTATCAACAGAGGTAACAATGGAAACAGCAGATGTAATTGTGATTGGAAGTGGTCAGGGCGGAGTTCCACTCGCAGCTGACTTTGCATCATCAGGTCGAAACGTCGTTCTATTTGAGCGCGATGCATTGGGAGGCAGTTGCATAAACTATGGTTGCACACCTTCTAAAGCCTTTCTAGCCTCTGCCCATGCCGCAGGTCGCGCTCGACAAGCGGCGAAGCTAGGCATACACGCGCAGGTCGAGGTCGATTTTTCTGCGGTGATGGAGCGTGTGCGTAGTATTCGCAGCCAGTTTAACCAGGGTGTCAAACGGCGACTAGACAGTGCAGGGGTTCGAGTCGTCTGCGCTGAAGCTGCTTTCACCGGAGAGAGAATTGTAAGTGGAGGAGGGATGACTGTGCAGGCTCCGCTCATCGTCATCAATACAGGGACATCCTCTACTCTTCCTGACTTTCCTGGTTTAGCTGGAACGCCTTATCTAACCAACCGAAATTTCTTTGATTTGCAGCAAATTCCGCCCCGGTTGCTCGTGGTCGGCGGTGGCTATATTGCCCTGGAGCTAGGGCAGGGAATGGCACGTTTAGGGAGCCAAACCGAATTAATTGTGCGGGGCGATCGCTTGCTGGCTCAAGAAGAATCCGATGTCAGTGCTGTGCTTGCTGATGCTTTTGAGCAAGACGGAATTGGACTGCATTTCAATGTGACGGTTCAGCAGGTTGCTTACACTAACGGTGTGTTTACCCTAACGCTGAACAATGGTGAAGTACTAGATGGAGAAGCATTGCTGATTGCGACTGGGCGCAAACCGAATACTCAGGCATTAAATTCTGCGGTGACAGGTGTTGAATTAGATGCACAGGGTTTTATTAAAATCGACGATCAATTTCAAACGACTTGCGCTGGGATTTATGCGATTGGAGATGTTGCCAAGCAGCCTGCTTTTACCCATGTTTCTTGGGAAGACTATCGTCGCTTGAAAGCTATTCTGTGTGGCGAACACCGGACACGCAATGATCGGGTGTTAGGCTATGCCGTCTACACTGAGCCACAAGTAGGTCGAGTGGGTATGACGTTAGAGCAGGCTCACAAACAGGGCATTACTGCGACCGAAGTCACCCTGCCAATGGCTCACATTGCCCGTAGCATTGAGTGGGGGCACGATGTGGGTTTCTACCGCATGGTCATCGACACCGAGACGAATTTGATTTTAGGAGCAACGCTGGTTGGTTACGAAACGGCTGAACTGGTGCATGTCTTTTTGTCACTTATGGAAGCTAAAGCAACGTGGCAGATACTTGAACAATCGGTTCACATTCACCCAACTTACGGTGAGGCATTGCCCAGTCTCGCAAGGCTACTCGTTGGAGATGATATGCCAACCTGTCCCAATATGTAACAAAGCAGCAACCAATAACTACTAACTTGAATATGGGCGATCGCTTCAAGATATCTGCAAGGGGTCGTGTATTGATTAGTGCAAAAACTCTCGATGTCATCTCGGATTGACGGAGTATCAGCCACTGCGCCAGACTAAGAATCACACCAAAGATTACCGCAGCAATTCCTGAGAGAATCACATTACCAGTCCAAGTGAATGGATTTATTGTCAACTTAATGATTAGTGGCACAATAACCAGAGCCGAGAGCAAAAAGCTCAGGAGTAAGCTAGCACTAATCGCAAGAAACCATTAACGACCGAGATAACCCAGGCGAAATTCTAACAACGACTCTTGTACTCCAAACAAAGTCATACATTTTGCAATACCCTCTGTCAAATAATCAAGCATTAGCCCTTGTTTTACTCGTGTGTTAAAGAGGGTATTTCTAGAATAAGCTGAAATTGAATTCAGTTGTCAGAATTGAATTCAGGTTTTTGACAACTGAAGTTTTTCTTGTTAACTGTGGTATTCGGCTGATTTTCGTTAAAGTATTCTTTCATCGGTGCAAAATATAAAAAGCAATGAAAAACCCCAACCTGTTTAAAGGATGGGGGCATAAATAAAAAGTCTATATTTCCATGATGACACAACTCAATATTTGTTCGACTGCTGTCAGCCTGGAGGTGGAATAATGAACAAACCACCATCCAGACACAAGAAAGTTATCCCTGGGGCATCTGGTGAAGCAAAGCCAGCCGCCGACTCTGTAAAGGAAAATACTTTTGAGCAAGATAACCCAGCCTCAGCAACGATTACGGTTACTGCTGTTGAAATAAGAGAGCTAACCGAAGAAGAACAAAGCTTACGCTTCCAATTGGAGAGTCAGGTAGAAAGGGCATTTTTGTCAGCAGGTCAGGCGTTGATGGAGTTGCGGGATCGCAGATTGTACCGTTCCACGCACCGGACTTTTGAAGAATACTGCCGAGATCGCTTCAATTATAGTCGTGACGCGGCTTACTTGAAGATTTCGGCTACCGTCGTTTATGAGAATCTCCAAAAGTTTTTGCCGACCATTGGTCGGCAAATTCCAATGCCGACCAACGAACGACAATTGCGCTTTTTGGCGAAAGCCGAGTTGGAACCGGCTGTGCAAGCGGATGTCTGGCAGCAGGCAGTACAGCAAGCTGGCAATAAGATTCCCTCTGGTCGCATCGTGAAAGATGTTGTGGATAAGATACGTGAAAGCACGAAAGTACCCAATCCTTACCACGTTGGGGAGATATGCGTTCTCTTGCCAAAGGATAACCCAGACTTGAGAGGTAAAGCGGGTTATTGGGGTGTGGTAACTCATGTTGGAGACTATAGCTGTACAGTCCAGACATGGGACGGCGACTACACCGTAAAAATCGAACACCTGAAATCACTCGAACTGCTTGATGAAGATTGCCAATTCATGCAGCAGTTATGTGTGAGATTACGGCAGTTGCATCAACTGGCCAGCCGTGACTCTTCTGTAGATTGGCTGTTGCAGGGGCTTGGGAAACAAGCTAAACCTTATTTATCTTCGTTGCAGGCAAAATTACTGGCGGCTGTGGAACGGGAGTACAAAATCGAGTGGAGGCAACAGAAATGATGATGCAGCTAGGAAACAATAATTTAATGCAACAAAGTTTACTTAACGAGTTCACTTTCAAATATTTCTCGCCACAATTCAAATTCTGGACAATTGCACCAAAGGGTAACGAACCCATCAAAAAGTTTAGTTTCTGAATTTTTAACTCCCCTCGGAAGAACTTGGATCAAGATAGGAATATCCAAATCACATTTCCAATCTTCTATTTCTTTTTGAAGTTGGGCAATAGTGTCTTGATGGAATCCTCGGTCGTTGTTAGAACACTGAACAAGTAAACATGCACTATCAGAATCTTTGACTCGCTTGATTGAGAAATTAATCTGCGTCCACATTGATTGGACTTCATTGAAAATATTAGGCAAACCATAGTGATTGCCTAATATTGCCTTTCGGCGTTTCGATTCACCCATAAGTCCCCCTCAGCAATACAAATTTTGACAAGGATGACAAAGAAGATAAGGAATCTTCTGACGACGAGTAAGCTCAATAGCGCTCAGACTAACCCTCTGGGGGTTATTAACTACTAATACTATTGTAACGATAAATCAAGGGTTTCAAGCATTTTGCAGTTGCAGGGGTTGAGGATTTTGCTAAACCGTATCTGTCATCCTTGCAGGCAAAGCTGCTGCCAGCAGTTGAGAGAGAGTACAACCTTGTTTGGAGACAGCAAAAGTGACGATACAGCTAGTAAACAAGAGGTTAATCCAACAAATCCACAATGCAACAGTGCAATAAATAACTCGTTGTATGAAAGCGGTAAGCGAAACGATCCATTACCTGGGTGATACTGGCAAAAGCGCATCAATGAAACTCATTGGTAACTCTATAGTGGCAACCAAAATTGAAGCTTTAGGGGAAGGGCTGATTGCTTATTAGGTCTAGTTGTGTTCTGTATTGGTTGTATCTTGCGATTGGGATTCTTTCGTTTCCGGCATTTTCAGCCACAACCAAAGAAGTCCGATCGCAGCGATTACACCTAATGTGATAAAACCAACTTTATAACCTGCTGCTTTGACCAAAAAACCGCTTGCTAGGTTGCTAATAGCAGCACCAATGCCAATCATCGTATTGATTGCTCCTTGTGCCAGATTAAATCGCCCCGTTCCTTGGGTTAAATCTGCAACAATAATTACAACTAGTACTGTAAAAATACCCGATGCAATGCCGTCTAAAACTTGTACTGAAACTAAAAACCAAGGGTTGTGGCTTATGGTATAAAGCCCAGTCCGAACTAAAACAGCAGCAAAAGCAATTAATAGTAATGGTTTTCTGCCCCAACGGTTGGCGGTTGTTCCTGTCCAACCAGCTACGGGAATCATCGTTAACTGTGTCACCACAATGGCAGCAGAAATGTAGAGTGAGGGAGTGTTTTGCTGTCCTGCGGTTAACTCTTGACTAACTAAAGGTAATAGCGCCCCATTTGCCAGATAGAACAGAACTACAGACAAAGCAAAGATGATCAGCGTGCGATTACCCAACAAATCCTTAACCGTAGCACGTTCTCCAGTATCATTTTCTTGCTCATCACCGCGAGCCTTTGTATTGTCAATATCTTGATTGCGAATCTGAAAGACTGAAAAAATGGTGGCAACACACAAAACTACTAAAAAGTAAAAAATCCAAATTCGTCCAGCAAATTGTCCTAACAAACCAGCAACAATTGCTGCACACACGTTGCCTGTATGGTTAAATACTTCGTTGCGCCCTACCCGCTTGTTTAAACGGTTTTTTCCTACCACTCCCAGCGAAATAGCTGCAACTGTTGGGCCAACGATTACTGCTGATATCCCGATCACAGCCTGAGCTGCCACCACAGCAGGCAAAGCCGAAAAGTTGACAATCACCATATAGCTAATTGCAACAGCTAGAGTAGCTATTGCAATCATTAATCGTTTATGACGAGAGGCATCAACTAGCGCCCCCGTTGGTGTTTGTGCCAGAATTCCAGCAATGCTAGTGGTCGATAGAGCAATACCTACTTGGGCTGGATTCCAATGACGATCTGCTGCTAAGAAAATTGCCAAGTAAGGTTCAAAAACATCTCGCACATCGCCCAAAGAAAGGTTGAGTCGATCCAAACTACGAACAGATGTACTTTTAGAATTACCCAAGGAATGTTTATAACGACCAAAAAGCAGGTTATTAACATTACGTTTAAGTTTTTGCATAAATCTGCTTTGGTCTGATTTTGTTACTATTAAGATATAAATTTTAATAATATGTAATCATATTCGTATCTTTCTTCAGAATGATTAACAGTAAGAAAAAACTAAATGAAATACATTATTTAAGTATGATTCCATATTTTAAATTTGACGTTATGAAAATATATATTAAGGCTATGCATTGATTAATAAAGCTTTTAATAAGAGCAGACAGACTTTAGTCTTTGACAGATTGTGTCCCGGAATTTTTAATCAGCACTAATCATACTGTAGGTAGATCCAAAATAAATGAGAAAATATCAAAAATAGAGTTACAAATATTAATAATTTTGCTCGGTAATGAAATACTGTGTAGCTGCTCCTGGAGATGGAAAAATGGTTTCTATGGAAAGTAAAGGCTTGCTCTGCGTTGCTGACTTTCCATCTGTACAGATCGAGAAAGACTTTTCTCAAACTTTAGTCCAAATACCACCGTCACCGCATTGTGAAGTTTGTGTAATTGTTCCAGTTCGCAATGAAGCTCAGACGTTGGCAGCAACCCTTACTGCTCTGATACATCAAGTTGATTTAGAAGGACAGCTTTTAGATCCCAGACGCTACGAAATAATTTTGTTGGCAAATAATTGTAGCGATAATTCAGCAGCTATAGCCCGGAGTTTCGCCCAAGAACATCCAGATATAGCACTGCATGTAGTGGAAAAAACTCTGCCTCCGGCACTTGCCTATATTGGTCGAGTGCGTCAGATTTTAATGGATGAAGCATACCGCCGTTTGTGTAGCTTAGGACGCACAAGGGGGGTAATTGCTTCAACTGATGGAGACTCGCAGGTAAGCCCAACTTGGATTGCTGCCAATCTGTATGAAATTAACTGTGGTGCTGATGCTGTAGGTGGGCGAATTCTTGTTGAACGCGCTGGTCGTGCGGATCTACACCCTTACGCCAGAGCTTGCTATCTGCGTGAAGTCGGCTACCGCTATTTAATTACCGAGTTAGAAACTTATCTTGATCCCGACCCCTATGACAGATTTCCTGGACATTATCAACACTATGGAGCAAGTTTGGCAGTAACAGCAGAAATGTATGCACTGGCGGGAGGCTTACCACCAGTGCGGACTCCTGAAGATGTAGCTTTTTACCGTGCTTTGGTACGGGTAAATGCCCGTTTTCGCCACAGTTCTCTAGTGCGAGTAGTAACTTCGGCCAGACAATTTGGACGTACCAATGTTGGTTTAGCAAATCAGCTGAATGAGTGGATAGAAATGGGACGGCAACAGCAACCATTTGTAGTCGAATCAGCAGGGGCTATCGAAACTCGTTTTGTTGCCCGCCGCCAATTACGAGTGATGTGGTGGTGCGTTCTTGATGGCTATCAGCCAGATCATAAGAGCGTCGTACCCTTGGCAGAGATGCTGGGAGTTTCAGCCCAATGGCTTCTAGAAAAATTGAGCCAACCCTATACCTTTGGTCAGTTGTTTGAACAAGTCGAAGAACGCCAGCATGAAGAACAAACTTGGGCTTCGCGCTGGAAATTTGTGGAAATTGAACAAGCAATTGGAGATTTGCGCTTGCGTCTTGAGAGTTTACGGCTCAGTCGGAGCAAACTCCAAATAAATTCGACCCCGGATGATTTAGAACCACGTAAAGAGCTTTACCCTACGAAAAGCCTAGAAAATGGGGGTCTTAAACCCTTGATCGAATGGCACTAAGTTAACATACAGCCCTTACCCTGACTGGTTCCCAGCCTACAGGCTGGGAACCGAATGGCACTAAGAAAAGCTATAAGCTATATTCCATAAGCATTACAGGTATTAATACCTTAAGAGCAGTGGACGCTTCGCTGCGATCGCTATTTTTGTAGGTGCTGTCAAATCGAGGCGGTAAATG
>NZ_NOLK01000238.1:0-7847 GCF_002245985.1 Nostoc sp. 'Peltigera membranacea cyanobiont' 232 | reverse complement strand
GGATTGGGTATTGGGCATGGGGCATGGGTTATTCTCCTTATCCCCGTTGTCCCTCACTCTCTACTCCCCAGTCCCTAGTCCCCAGTCCCCAATCCCCAATCCCTTATTTAGCGTAATCTAATCTACTGGTCGTTGCAGGCGATAGTGCAAAAACACTTCTTGCTCAACTGGATGAACTTCTAAAAGTTGCAACTTGGGAGCTAAATCGGGTAAAAATCCTTTCCCTTCTACGGGTGTAGGTGCGGTACTACCACCTAAAATCAGAGGACAGACAGTTAACCATAATTCATCGATTAAATCTAAGCCCAGCAGGGAAGCGACTAATTCACCTCCACCCAAGACCACCAACCGTGCTATATCTATATTGGCTAGATGCTTCAAAGCTGCGAGAATGTCAATTTCTCGCCTTGGTGTTTCAAAAACCAGAATCTGCTCAAATTCTGGATGACACTCTTGTGCTCCGGTTTCCAGAGTTGCGGGAAGTGTCTGTAAACGTCCTTTCCATGAAAGTGTTCCCAGTGTTGTCGTGAGTAGCCAGCGTCTAACTGGTTGCTTAAAAAAGTTAATTTCCGGATTGAGGTTTCCAGAGTGTGTAGTCACTATATGAACTGGCTGCGGAGGCTTCCCTTCTTGTGCCCGAAGTTGCACTAGAGTTGGATCTGATACAGTAAGTGTTGTTCCATAGGCCCGAAGAGTACCAGCACCGAATAAAACCGCATCAGAGGTAGCGATTTGTTTTTCTAGATGTGCTTTATCAGCCCTTGAACCAAACCGAGCAGGCGATCGCCTAAAATCTGCTATCTTACCATCTGCACTCATTGCTAAAACAACTGTAGTATGAGGACGATGTTGCAACATTAAATTGATTTGATAGTTTGAATATTTTCTTTGTTCGTGTGTAGATTATCAAAAAAAATCCATGCCTACAAGTTATTTTTTTACAATTTTCTCACTGTATTTATATGCAATCCGAACAGCTTTTAAATCTAGCATATACGAGTTTTGGTATACCACGTTTCTTTTTGAATTATAGCAATTTGTTATTTTTAAACATTGAAAATAAAATTCTGATAATTTAATAAAATGTCTCATCTAGCCAGTCTAATTACATATCTTTGCTGTTGTGGTTTGCAGATGCAAAGTGAGACACTCGATGACTAATTACCGCCAATCTTCCTTTCGTCGAATTTTAGTAACGAGAATATTGCTGCTGTTTGTTCCAGTTTTACTTATAGGCGAGATTGTTGCCTTGAATAAGGCACGTTCTAGCATATTGGGAACCGCTCGTCAAAATTTAACAGAAAGCGCCATCAGTAAAGGAGATAGAATTGGCGATGCGATCGCAATCTTAAAAGCTAATTTGCTGAGTGTAAGTAAAACAACGGTGATTCCGTCGAGTTCGTCTATACAAGAGCAAGAAATTCTCACGCAGCTAAAGCAACAACTTCCAGCCAATATTGAGTGTATCCAATTAACGAATCTGCTAAACCAGAAAATAATTGCCAGTAGCTGTGGCGATCGAGCTATTGGGGAGTTGACATTACCTTTGCCTAGTGATGGAATTGATGTCAAAGCAATCTTCCCGCCCAAAGCAGGAACGACTGGAAAAAGAAACACACAAAACCAATTGCAATTAGTGGTATCTGCACCAGTCTCCGATAGCCGCAGAAATTTAGTTTACAGCTTAAGTATTCAGTCTGCATTGTACCAACAAACCAAAAATCAGCCGGGATCGCTCACAGGCGCTTTGGTGGTGATTGCTGAAGATGGCACGATTTTGGCACATCCCTTCACAGACTGGGTGGGAACTAATATCAATCAACATCCAAATTCTTCCCAACTCAAGAGCATAATTAAAAATGCCATTGCCGGAAAAAACGATTCGATAAATTTGTCTTTTAAAGAGGGAAACGAATTAGTAGCTGGCTATACAGCTATTGTAAATCCACTCACCCAACAACAGCAGCAGAAATGGATAGTCTTAGCTGTTACTAGTGTTGATAATGCGCTTTTTGGTTTAGAGGAAATCAAACTAATTCTCATTGTTTTGACCGTTGGTTTGATTGGTGCAAGTTTGTTAGCATCCCTATATCTAGCTCCTTACTTGGCACGCCCTGTAGAAGAATTGCGAGATTACGCTCTCAATATTCACTCTCACCACGCCGCACAACCAGTTCCGCACAATTTCCAAATTCGGGAGTTCAATCAACTGGCCCAAGCATTAGACCAAATGGTAGAACGGCTCAAAGCTGGGGCGGAAGAATTAGAAATAGCTTGGAAAGAAGCAAAAACTGCTAACCAGATTAAAAGCCAGTTTTTGGCTACAACTTCTCATGAGTTGAGAAACCCATTACATACTATTATTAACTGCATTCGCGTGGTTGAAGATGGCTTATGTGATAGCCGGGAAGAAGAAATGGACTTCCTCAAACGTGCTGATGAAACAACAATTCATTTGCTAAATATTATTAATGATTTACTCGACATTTCTAAAATTGAAGCAGGTAAGCTTTCTGTAATCACTACACCTCTTGACCTCCGAAAAATATTATTAGAGGTGATTAATTTACAATCAGTTAATGTTCAACAGAAGGGCTTGCAATTGAAATGCGAGTTAGATGCTCAACCAATACCAATTAAGGCAGACGCGGCAAAACTGAAGCAGGTGCTGATTAATGTTATCGGCAATGCCACTAAGTTCACTGACACAGGAAGTATCACCATTGCTACAGAAATTCAATCTAGTAATGGTAAATCTCAAGTAGTGGTAATAGTTAAAGATACAGGTATAGGCATTGATCCCGCGCAACAACACAAACTGTTTCGCCCTTTTATAATGGTGAATGGCACAACCACGCGCCAGTTTGAAGGGACTGGACTAGGATTAGCAATTTCACGAAACTTAATTGAACTCATGGGAGGCAGCATTACTCTTGAGAGTACAGGACTTCATCAAGGTACGACACTGAAGATTACCTTACCCTTGATTGATATCTCGCTGTTACCTGCTTCAAAAAAAGATGAAAATGTCGGGGATCGGGGATTTTCCTCTGAGAATAAGGGGGCAAAAGCAAGCCAATACTCTAGCCTAGAGAAGTCTGGGGGAAGTCCCTCTTTGGGGATCAATAAATCTGTAAAAGTAGGTGTAGAGAAAGAGAAGTCGATGAAGTTCCAGGTGTTACTTGGGAATGAGACTTACGAGATTAGTCTTTCGCCGCAGCAAACTCTCTTGGTAAGTCTTCCAAAAACAGAAGTTTATGCAAATGGGACTTCTGATAGATAATTTTTACTAAACTCTAATTCGTAATTTAAATTTGAAAAATAATTGCGACAGATGAATTTCTAAGAAGCTGGTTCATTAACTCTTTCACAGTCAAAAATCTCAAATGCTATAACTCCTAACTCCTGAGTGCTAACGGCTATGGTTTTGACCCTGATTTAGAACTGTTACTGAATAGCCAAGATAAAAGATTAGCAACTGTAGCAGCGCCAAAAGAGAACAGGGCAATAATCGCATCACGAGGTAAAACACCATCTAACCAGCTACCCTGTATCGTGGAAACTGGAAAATCTGGATCTAGACCGATTTGAATCTCTTTAGTTTCCCCAGAAAAGCGAGCTTCTATACCCTTTTTAGGGACAATTTGCAGATGGCGTATTTCTTGAATTTTTAGAGGAATCTTAGGGTCTTCTCCCATGAGAAACTGATTTTGTTTAATGTCGCGTTCCTGTTCTGCCATGCGGATTTTGCCTTCCACAATAGTAGAAATATTTAAATCGTCTTTGGAATCTTCACCGGTTCTATCTACATCTATAAATTGAACATTTTTGGTTTTTATCTTTTCTCTAAACCATTGTTCTGATTCATATTTGGGAGCTTTGGCTAGAGTGATATAAATCTTGCTATTTTGCGTGAGTTCTAAGTTAAAAACTTTATTATTTGGGGTAAAATTAAATTCTAATGAGCTTTGCTTGTCTGGCTGATTTGGTAATTTTAAATCTGGTAATTCGTAACCTTCGGCTATAACTTTGATTGGTTGTTCGCCTAAATATAGGTTTAATGCATTGGGGTTGGTTTGTTGATTTAAGTTAGAGTTAGGTTGCAGAGAAAAAGCCAGTTGATTACGAAAAAAGTCATAACTGAGTCCAGTTACCTTTGTATTTGGTTGTAGCCGGAGTTCATTGAGACTAATTTGATTAGTGTCTTGAGGATTAGCAGGAACAATAATCCATCTACTCTCACCGTCTGTAAGCTTGATTTGTAAGGAATTTAACTGATTAATTTCTGGCCAAGTTTCACTTTGAAAACTACCTGTGAAAGTCAGCGTTTGTTTGCCTTCATTTTCTAGTTCCTTGATGCCGCGAATATTTTGAAGGAACAGTTTTGATTCTTCTCCATTATAGGTAAAACTCATTTCTTCAGAAATGATATTACCTTCAAAGGCATGAGTACCGGGTACTATAGCTGCAAAGGTGAGGATAGTAAAAAATAAAAGTAATAGCAGCACCAAAAAGGAATTTTGATTATTTGCAATAGTTCGTAGTAAGCGCTTTAGCGCTGAAGTGCTGACTACAAACAAAGCAATTAGATATGTTTTCAGAAAATTCAACCATTGGCGAATCTTGATGAAATTGGGAAATTTTTGTTTGGCTTTTTGCCGAGATGCCATGATTTATTTTAACCAATTTGGGTTATGTTCAAATACAATTCGCCTTTCAATGCGATCGCTAGGTTCATTTCTGCGGTCAATATTAGCAACGAAATGCAGTTCATAGCGCCCTGCTGGGGCGTTGCGTCCATCCCAGGTAAAAATAGTTTCACCACTTCTGGAGTTAGGACGGGAAGTGCTATAAATTGCTTTTTCACCTTGGGGGAGGATTTCAAAATTGGTAAATCTTACTCTGTCTTGGGAATAAAAGACGAATTCATACTTGCCAGAAGTTTGCCCCAGGATGACTGGAACGTACACAGGTTGAGAATTAAGGCTGTAGGATGCCACAGCGCGGAGTTTGTTTGCTGGTATTTTTGCTTTCCTGAGAACGTAAGTATCCCAGCTAAAGCTGAAACCTGAACCATTCTTAGACAATAACAAGTCATCCAATTGATAGTGATATTTATCATCTAACGATTGCACTCTTACTTGAGGGTTTTTTCCACCATTTATTTGCGGAATTTGTAGCGTGAGAGTTTTGCCGAAACTGGCAAGGTTGCGGGTAGCAATGGAAATTAGGCTCAAGCTATTGCCGCTTAATTGTTCTTCTTTGATACCTTCACATCGTTCGGGTGGTTTGCGGTGGATACAGCACTTTCGGCGGCTATGAGGTACATCATCAAAGCTGAAAGCTATGATAGGAAAGGGGCAAGAGGAAAACTGTATTGCATAATAGCCGGAAGCGCTGTATAATCGGTAGATTGAGGGTTGCCTTCTGGACAAGAAGCCACAGCCGGAAGATGGCTGAAGCTAACGATTAATAAACTGACAAGAATAGTTTTATAATTCATAACTTGTAGAGACGCGATTCATCGCGTCTGATTAATAGCAATTCATCGCGTCTGATTAATATTCCAAGTGGACAGTTGTTTTTGAATCTCAGACATGGGATAAGCGAAATCTCGCCCCTCACCTTTTTTTCGGGTAACGACGATGCCTAAAAGCCGATTTTGCGAATCAATTACAGGACTGCCAGAATAACCAGGTTTGAGTGCGGCTTGAGATATTTCTAATCGCTGGTTTTTGTCGCTGATTTGTCCTGATTCTATAGACCAAGATTTATCTTCTCCTCTTTGAGCAGAATGACCAATAATGCGAATGGGCATTTTTGGGGCGATCGCAGTTGAGGAGATGGGTAAGGGTTGGATATCTTCTGGCAGCTTACCGCTAACTTCCAAAACGGCTAAATCGAGTTGTTCCTCAGAGGTCATTTTGAACAGCTTGGCATCTCGCCGCATTCGCACTCGGTTTGATGGTGGTGAACTGAAAAATTCAACTTGAATATTTTTACCCTGTTCATAGCCATCAAAAATGACATGACGATTAGTGAGGATTAATGTCCGGCTGCCTTTTCGCTGAATTATGACACCAGTGCCAATTTCTGTTCCCTGGCGATCACTGTTAAAAAACTCCGCAGTGATGAGAACTACAGAACGCTTAACGGGTATAGTTGGATCGTTCTTAGGCAACCATTGGCGATCGTCTTCTACACTACCTAGTTTATTCTGTTGTTCTGTCCATAACTGCCGTGCTTTTCTATTGTTATTACTGGCATAGAGCAAATTGGGGTCAATTTCTTCTGCCTTGTCAAAATATTCTATGGCTTCTTTAAGTTTTCCTTGCTGTTGAAAGATCCAACCTAAATTATTATTGGCCAGACTATGAGCTAATTGAATCTCACTATGTTCTGGTAATTTTAGAGCTTTTTCGTAGGCAGCAATGGCTGCATCTGATTTATTCTGATCATCCAAAGTAATGCCGAGATTGGCGTAAACAATAGCATCGTTAGGGTCAATCTGAATGGCTTTTTGGAAGACAGCAACAGCGGCATCAAATTTTTTCTGGTCACTCAAGATAGATCCGAGATTGTTGTAAGCAGTAGTGAAGTTGGGATCAATTTCAATGGCTTTTTGGTAGGCAGCAACTGCGCCATCTAATTTTTTCTGGTCAATTAGAACATTGCCAAGATTGTAGTAAGCAATAGCATCGCTAGGGTCAAGCTTAATGGCTTTTTGGTAGGCGGCAATTGCTGCATCTAATTTATTTTGCCCACTCGATCCCAAAGACGCGATAAATCGCCGTCTCTACAAAGGACTGATTCTTGTAGAGACGGCGATTTATCGCGTCTCTTTGATCGCGTCTCTTGCCTTAACCGAACAGTATTGGGCGGTTATTCTCAGGGGAAATTAGACTTGAGAGCAGTTAGTTGTTAAGAAAAACAGGTTTGCCGCCTTGCTCAAGAGATACTGTTAGTGCAGCAAGAATTTCTACTAACTGTGTGCCTACCCAGCCAGACGAAATCTCTGAGGGAGTATTGTTTAGAATAGAGACAACAAAGGTGGAGCAAACTCGCCCTAATGGTTCACCTGGCTCTAATTCCAGCACTACCTGCTTTTGATTTACCGGAATAAAATGATTACCCTGCTGTTCAAACTCCCCATGTAGCAGCGTTAGAGGTGATGACTGCAACATTTCATCAAAAATCAAACTACCAAGGCTACCTATAATCCCCAGCCGTCGCTGCTTATCAGGATTCAGCCAGCACAAATGAATATAAGCTTGAAAGCCATCTGGGTATGTCAGTGTTAGCCATACTAGATCGGCCAAACCTTGAGACAGAGGAGAATTTGTATCTTTCTTCCCCTCTGCTTCCCTGCTCCCCTGCTCCCCTGCTCCCTGTAGCCACACCGTACCTGTTGCTTGTACTTTCACAGGAATCTTACCTAGCCAAGCGTTAAAGATAGCAATATCGTGAATAGCTAAGTCCCACAGCGCATCAACATCTTGGCGGACAGGCCCCAAATGGGTGCGTGTCGCGTAGCCGTAGCGTAAATCTCCTAATTTACCCGCTTGTACTACAGTTTGCCCTCGCTCAACTGCTGGGTGAAATAAATAAGTGTGATCAACCATGAGTATTAAATGATGCTGCTCTGCCAATTGGCAAAGTTCCCGACATTCTGCTGGGTCGAGAGTTAGGGGTTTTTCAGCTAAAACATGGTATCCATTCTGGAGAGCGTCTTTTACTAAAGCATAGTGGGTGATAGCAGGAGTTGCGATCGCAACTCCTGTCAATCCTGGTACTTTTTTTAAATCTTCCCACTCAGTTGTCAATATTACATTTTCATCTAAATTAAA
>NZ_NOLK01000237.1:0-7967 GCF_002245985.1 Nostoc sp. 'Peltigera membranacea cyanobiont' 232 | reverse complement strand
AATGAACCACGAGTCCGTAAACGTCGCCCAAAAATTTACCCCTTGATGACGAAACCCCGGCATGAATTACGCAAGCAATTGCAAACTGCTTAAACCGCAAGGGTTTCGGCTTTTCTTAGTGCCATTCGATCAAGACCTGCAACATCACGGTGGTTTCTGGCATTGGGTCTGGAAAAATAATGTACCAGTTGTGATTGCCGAGGGAGCCAAGAAAGCCGCTTGTTTGTTGACGGCTGGTTATGCTGCGATCGCCATCAGTGGAGTAAACGCTGGCTACCGTACACCCTCTGATGAGTATGGGACTGCCATTGGTAAACCTTTGCTCATCCCCGACTTGGCGCATTTTGCCACATCCGGTAGACTTGTGAATATCTGCTTTGACCACGATACTAAGCCCGAAACTGTTCAAAGAGTAAGAACAGCGATTACTCGTATGGGGCGATTGCTCATAAACTCTGGTTGCCAGCTACGAGTGATTGACCTACCAGGAACCGAAAAGGGAGTTGATGATTTTGTCGTTGCCCAAGGCTGTGATGCTTTCCATGCACTGTACAACACCGCCGAAACGTTGGAGCTATGGGAAATCAAGCTATTTACCCTGCTGACTTACCCGCCAGCAATCATACTCAACCAAAGATTTCTCGGTCAGTTGCTTGTACCCGAAGGCGAAAAACTGATTGTTCTTAAAGCTCCCAAAGGAACTGGTAAAACGGAGTGGTTAACTCATGAAGTTGCTAAAGCACACGACCAAGGGCGGCGGGTTCTCATCATCACCCATCGTATCCAATTGGGTGAGGCATTGTCCGATCGCTTCGGAGTCGATTACGTTAGCGAAATTCACACATCTGACACAGGCGGCTTGCTGGGGTATGGCGTGTGCGTGGATTCTTTGCACAAAGATAGTCAAGCGCGATTCAACCCCAACGACTGGTCAAACGATGTCATTATTATTGATGAGTGCGACCAAGTGTTCTGGCATCTGCTCAACTCTACGACTGATGTGCAAAAGCGAAGGGTATCCATACTCAGGAATTTCAAGCAGTTAGTTCAAAACGTTTTGGGTAGCGAACACGGTAAAATTTACCTATCTTCTGCCGATGTTTCAGATACCGATGTCAAGTACATTTTGTCTTTGGCAGGAGAATATAAAGTCAATTCCTTTGTCATCGTCAATAACTACCAGCACTATTGGGGCAAGTGTTTTAATTACTCTGGGAGCAACCCGAAGAATTTGATTGCTGCATTAGACAAGGCGTTAGCGAAGCTCGCCGTTCGCGGTAGCGTCTCTGAAAGAGAAGGCATCGTAAAAGGAGGACATCATCTATTATGCTGTTCTGCTCAAAAAGCAAAATCCAAATGGGGAACTCAAGCCCTTGAACAACGGTTTCGCCAGAAATTCCCCCACTTACGGATTTTGAGAATTGACAGTCATTCTGTTTTAGACCCAGCACACCCAGCTTTTGAGTGTATTGCCCATCTCAACCAAATCCTAACCCAGTATGATTTAGTGATAGCCTCACCCAGCTTGGAAACAGGCGTTTCCATCGATATTCGAGGACACTTTGATGCAGTCTGGGGGATATTCCAGGGAGTGCAGCCTGTGAACTCTGTACGGCAGATGTTGGCACGGTTGCGCGAAACTGTTGACCGTCACATCTGGGTTAGCCAGTACGGTATGGGAACTGTGGGCAATGGTTCAACCTCTATGGGTGGATTATTGCGAAGTCAGGATATCGCAACACAAGCCAATATCGCTCTGTTATCAGCTTCGGATAATGATGATTACTCATTCATTGATCAGAACTTTCAACCCGAATCTTTACAAACCTGGGGCAAGCGTGGGGCTGTTATCAACGTCGAGATGCGCCGTTATCGTGAATTTGTGCTGAAGGGTTTGGAAAGTGATGGATACACCCTTATTGATGCTGATGATTCTGACCCCGACGAAACCAAGGAAGTCGTCAAAGAAGTGAAAGCAGCATCCAAAGAATTGTATAGGAGTGAATGCCTGGGGGTTTCTAAATCTGAAGATGTGTCAGATGACGAACTGAAGAAGCTACAAGAAAAGCGGGTAAAAACGAAAGAAGAAAGATACCAACAGCGTAAGGGTGAATTGTCCCGACGTTACGAAGTTGAAGCGACACCCGAATTAGTCGAAAAGGATGATAACGGCTGGTATCCCCAACTGCGGTTGCACTATTATCTCACTGTGGGGCGGGAGTTTTTGACCAGCCGGGACAGCAAACGGGCAAAGGCACAGGCTGAGGCTGGGGAGAATGCTATTTGGAAGCCAGATTTTAACAAGGGGCAGATGTTGTCGTCGGTGCTGTTCTTGGAAAGTCTGAATCTGTTGCAGTTGCTTACGCCTGGGGAGAAGTTACGAGGTTCTGATGAGAGAATGCAGAAATTTAAGGCGATCGCACTACAGCATCGGTTCTTGATCAAGAATTACCTAAACGTGACTATTTCGGAAAAACTGACTTCCATTGCGATCGCTCAGAAATTGCTGGACAAGATTAATCTGCGGCTGTCATACATTGGGCGGTTGGGGCCAAGGGGGAAGCGGGAGTGTGTTTATAAATTTGTTACTCCTAACGATGGGCGTGATTGTATTTTCAAGCAGTGGTTAAGTCGGGAGTTGGTGTCAGTCAGTAGTAATATAAATGTACCAACACCAATTACTGACACAACATCACTCCCCAGTAATGAGGATATGGGCGGACAGGAAAACCCCACTGATTCATGGTGGCAGCAGGTTAAATGTTACTTTGTCAGCTTCATGGAACGGCTAGAGTCTGGTGTGGATGCGATTAAAGAGTTTCTCTCTACCCTTAAAAGCGATGAGCGCTGGGGTGTGATGGTGGTGTTTGAGGAGGCACAACCGCAGATTTTTGGTCAGTTGGTGTCCGAGGCTCCCGAATGGCTGGAATGGATGAGTTAAAGTTTTGGGTTTGGGGCGATGGCTGCGCCAACGTCAAGGACGAACGCACAGAAGTTGATTTTCAGCCTGTGGTCTGTGATTGGCTGGTGGATGTGTAGATCCGAGTAGTTCACTTTTCCATCAAAACGGTTACTGTGACTTGGTTATTTTACAGTCTCCTAGTTTGGAGCAAATCATCTCTATCGCCTTCCCCTTAGAAAAAACAATTGTGTGTTTGTTATCTTCGGTGTCGCTTAAAGTGACTTGTTTAGTTGCGCTCAATTTCTCCATATCCCTAATCGTATTTTCAAAGAAATACGATTCATGTCCACAATCGCAACGAAAGGATGATGGATACATTTCTATTGCCATCTTAAACGCCACGATAAATACTCTCAAATACTACCATCTTTTATGAAATGAACGATTGCCTAGAGCAGTGGCGAGTGTCATTAACGGGGATTTTCATGAGTTCTGTCGGAAAAAATAAATTTAAACGGTATAATAGTATGTTTGTACTGTATAATTCCTACTAAATTGATTCAAAACACATGAAGCAAGTAGTTAGACAAATTAAAGAGCGAATCAAATTCGAGTTTGAATTAGAAGCAATTAAATATGAATTGTGGAGATTAGATGACTATGAATATAGAAAGCTTCAAAAAAATAGTTTTTTTATTAAAGATGAAGATTCATTCTTCAAGAATATTGGCTCTCCCAGACTTCGTTTGATAAATTAATACTAAAAAACAGTTAAAACACCTGATGTAACTAGGTTTCGCTAAAACAGAATCAAAGATTTAATAAAAATATGCTTTCTGATTCTTGAATCCCTTACTATATAAGGACTTAACCTGATATCAAGTATTAATTTTCTATAACTAGTCTAGGAGAGCCAGAATATTTACTTGTCTGAAAATAAAAGCCAAGACAATTTGAACCTAGCACAGTCGTTTATCACGTTAACTTGGCTTTTTGGAAATAGCAGTGATTCATTTGATAGTTGCAAAGGCTCTTTTAGTTTCCCATTATTACTAACTATTAATAAAACAATAGGAAATTTTTTCTATTTATTGCATATTTTTGATGCTAAAGGCTGGATATATTATCGAATATATAAAGTATTTGAAGATGAATCAGACATACCTCCAATCCAGAATGAAGTATTTGAATCAGAGTTTACACGCCAAGAAATTAATAATTTTCTCAACTATATACATAGATATATTAGTGAGTCTTTTAAAAGTTTAAATTCTGTAACTGCACCCGAACCATTTTTGAAAGCAATTGATGCAAGCTTGATAGTTTACGGTTATTACAATAACCAGTATATTGAGGAAGCATATAATAGTAAGCAGTCATATCAAGCAGCACTTAAAAGATTTCGGTTACTAGGGCTTTGGCCTTGGCAATCACAGAATATAAGTGGTTTGTTACAAACTATTATCAGTTAACTATCGGAAAGTTAAAGCAGCGATCCGGTCGTACTCTTGCTGCACTACTGAAACAGGCAATCGATTTAATCGGCTCTCTAACACCAAGGGAATTCCCTTTGGAAAATTAGTAATCTGAGATAACCACCAAGTATTGTCCGTAATCCGCGAATGTATATCTTGCCGTCCATCATTGTCTGAAATGTGAATTTCTAAAAGTTTCTCTGGTGGAAGTCCCAACCATTCATTCAACAGTATTTCGGTTTTGTCACGCCAAATGTTGAGATGGGCCAAGTCTACAACTATCTTGACCTGGGGAACATCTTGGCAAAATTGAGCAAGTTCTGAAGCATTATCCAAAAGGTTTTCAACAGTGCTATTTGTGAGTGTAGGATACATTGTTTCTATACCCAGAACAATACCTCGCGTTAGACAAACCCGATGAAGATGATCAATATTTTCTACAAATGTTGTGTATGCTAAAACTCGTTCAGTGGTTTTACAAAAGTTTCCTCCATGTACTGAATAAGCGGTAACACCTATGCTAGCTAGATAATCTGCCAATCGTTCAAAATATTTCCAATCTTGAGGTTGAGCTAGATTGAAAGGATAGTGGCGTGCGCTCCAAACAAAAGCATGATGCGCTCGATAGACCATTCCCTGTTGTCTAAAATCCTCTACTGCTTGCGCTGAATCAGTATCGGGTCGAGGCCCAATTGCTAGCTCAACATACCGGATTCCTGCATTCCAAAATATTGTTAATGCTTCACGGGTTGAAACTCCACCATAGGCTGACAAGCTCAAATACAATTGCATCAGTCTTCCTCTATGGATGAATAATTAAAAATAGCTCTTCTAGGTTTAAGTGCGAATATTTTGAGGGAGTAACCTACTAATGTGCTGATTTCAGCCGCTAATTGCTGTTTTTGTGACTCTGGATATTCCATATCTCTAAGTAAATATTTTACGTCACCATAAATGTAGTCCTCAATTTGCCCTTTTATAGAAGTTTCACTACACTCGTTGACGTTATATATGCGTTTTAATGGTATTTCATTGATCGAATGCTCAACTGAACCTAATTTTAGAGACAGAGTATAGCTATACCCGATAAAGTTACGTTCGTCATCATAACCATTCAGGTCTTCGTGAGTTTGGTAGTTGCTCAAACCTATCGGTAGTTCGAGCATCGCCAATAACCAAGTAGTTGGATCTTCTGCAATACTAAATTCTGATTTGTGCGTGTACCAATTATTACTTTTAGTCTGTTTTAACTCTTGTACAAATGCTCTTAATCCTGGCATTGGCAACAAGCAACGAGCATCAGTAGCTAGAGCATCAGTGATCCGTTTAAGTTCTATTGCTTGTGCTTCTACTAAGCTCTGTTCTGCGTCACGAATTTCTTGCATTCGTGTAATGACCAACTCTTGCAAAGAAGCAATTTGTGGATCGAATTGGCTGGAATGATCTTGTACTAATTCTTCATACAAAGAAAATAGGGAATTAGAATCTGCCATAGCATTCCTCAATTTGGAAGTACAAAATATTAATAACTATTGCAGTTTGAAGCTGTTGAACCTGGTTTGATAGTTCTTTTGTACTAATATACCACTAACTCTTTCAATCGATGCTTCAACGCAAAATTATTTTTTATCCAGCAGTTGCTAGGAGGATTTTGATGCCCAACTGGAGTGCGATTGAAGCTAGTTTTTTACATCTAACCCAACCACAGCAATTGGGTGAATTAGCATCAAGTCTGGCACACTTGAAGTCCTGGGTACAAAGTAGCGATTGTAACCAAGTTATTCCAGTATTGTTACACGAAAGTTTGTTGTATTTGTCTTTAATACAGCAAAACAGTGAAATCTATAATGTCGAATTAAACCAACTTCAAGACTTGTTACAAGATTGGCAACGCAATTGGGATACCATCAAGGAGCAATCAAGCCAAAGGGTAAGCATAGCTGATGTTGCTTCTAATTGGTCAGAACGAGTTTTAAATATGTCTGGTTTATTGAGTTCTTAATCAATTAGCCCCTAGTCTGAGGGATCGCCACTGTCATCTCTGTGTTGAAATACTTTATCATGACTCTGGTTGCACTCAACAAACATCTTTGGAACCCCAACAACTCAATCTCTTTGCCAACAATACAATTACACTTAGCTACGGTAGTAAAACAGACACTCTGCTGATGAGTGCTGATGCTTTACAAGAATGGAAATCGCGCATACTGACTCATCAACAACGGCAGCGAGAAAGCCAACCATTACAGCAGACTACACTGTTCGACCTCACCTCCAACCACTGCGATCCCAACGCAATTGACCCACTGAAGCTACACCTTGTCCCAATGTCTTTCTACAGAAAACCTGCTGATAGCTATGGCGATGCTTGTCTATATTTTATTTTGGATTCAGCAGTTGGGCTAGTGCTATATGTTGGGGAAACCTGCCGCAGTAACAAGCGATGGCAGGGTATACACCCCTGCAAAGATTACATCGCCAGCTACCAGGATTTACATTATCGCTATGGGTTACTCTCCAGCAGTCAACGCCGCATTTTGGTGGGATGCTCCGGTTGCTCGACGCACACGGCAAGAGTTGGAGTTGAACCTTATTTTGAAGTGGCGCAGTCCATTTAATAAGGAGAACTGCGAGCGCTGGGGGCAGCCTTTTGGGTAGGGTGGCTTATTTATGCTTTATGGCGCTACTTTTTCTTTAAACTGTTTTCCAGCAGAAAACGCAGGCACTTTGGTCGCTGGAATTGTCATTACCTCCTGGGTTTTGGGATTACGCCCTTCGCGTTCTGAGCGATCGCGTCGCTCGAATGACCCAAACCCTACCAGCGTTATCTTCTCTCCATTCGCTACAGCTTCGATAACTACTGACAAAAAAGCACTAATGACTTCATCAGCTTGCTTTTTTGTGACGTTGGTCTTTGCTGCTACAGCATCCACTAATTCGCCTTTGTTCATAAATTAACCTGGAGGATTGTAAGTAAAGGAAATGTAGCATTAATAACTCTTATCAGTAAAGGGGGGAAAAGGAGTAATTTTCTAGCAAAACGCGAAAATTAACAATGTACGGCTACTAATCAGGCACTGAGCCAATCCAACCCCCTCATAAACCCAAAGGCATCAATATGTCAAACTATACAGTTTTGACATATTTATCACACAACATTGACATAAGTGTAAATAAAATCTTTAAAAAAAAAGAACTCTTAATTAATGAACTAATCTATTGGAATTCGGAATAAGTCAAAAACCTAACTGACTTAATTACACACAATTGAATCGGTAAAAACAATAAACAGAATTTTACTTCTAGTATTTCTCAAATATGAACCTTAACTCTAACCTCAAAGATATACCCCCAAATTCTCCCCGCCGTCAAATTCTCAAAACTGCTCTTACCTTTGTGACTGGCGGAACCACGACATCATTAGTTTCTTTTTTGATGCCCAAATCCACAAAACCAGCACAAGCAATTGTTGTGCAACGACCAAATGAGTTTGAGCTTGAGGGCAAAGACACTCACATAAACTATTCAATTCTCAATGGAGTTTCACAGCTTGATTACAGAACACAAAACATCAAGCAGCATTTTAGTGG
>NZ_NOLK01000236.1:0-8005 GCF_002245985.1 Nostoc sp. 'Peltigera membranacea cyanobiont' 232 | reverse complement strand
TATTTGAGGGCGTTTTTCATAATCAACATAATGGCAACTATTAACGACAACTACCTGAAGCTGAAAGCGGGTTATCTGTTTCCAGAAATTGCTCGGCGGGTGAATGTCTTTGCAGAAGCGAACAGTAATGCTAAAATCATCCGACTGGGCATTGGCGATGTTACCGAACCGCTGCCAGAGGCTTGCCGCACAGCGATGATTAAAGCTGTGGAAGAAATGGGCGATCGCAATACCTTCAAAGGCTATGGCCCTGAGCAAGGCTACGCTTGGTTACGGGAGAAAATTGCTACTCATGATTTCCAAGCACGGGGAGCCGATATAGATGCGTCAGAAATCTTCATCTCCGATGGTTCCAAGTGTGACACAGGCAATATTCTGGAAATTTTTGGTCATGACAATATAATTGCCGTTACTGACCCAGTTTATCCTGTGTATGTAGACACTAATGTAATGGTGGGAAATACTGGGGATGCTAACGATAAAGGCGAATTTGAGGGCTTAGTCTATCTGCCAATTACGGCTGATAACAACTTCACCGCAGAGATTCCCGCAAAGAAAGTCGATTTAATTTATCTCTGCTTTCCCAATAACCCCACTGGCGCAACTGCTACCAAAGAATATCTCAAAGCATGGGTAGACTATGCCAAAGCTAATAACTCGATTATTTTCTTTGATGCAGCCTACGAAGCATACATTACCGATCCATCGATTCCCCACTCAATTTATGAAATTGAAGGTGCAAGAGATGTTGCGATCGAGTTTCGTTCTTTTTCCAAGAACGCAGGTTTTACAGGAACTCGTTGTGCGTTAACTGTGGTACCGAAGACACTCACAGGAAAAGCCGCCGATGGTTCCGATGTAGAACTATGGAAACTCTGGAATCGTCGCCAGTCTACCAAATTCAACGGCGTTTCTTATATCATCCAACGGGGAGCCGAAGCGGTTTACACCGAAGAAGGACAGGCGCAAATCAAAGGATTGGTGAGTTTCTATCTCGAAAATGCCAAAATTATCCGCGAGAAACTCACAGCCGCCGGATTATCAGTTTATGGTGGCGTGAATGCACCTTACGTTTGGGTAAAAACGCCCAATGGTTTATCCAGTTGGGAATTTTTTGATAAGTTGCTGCAAACTGTCAACGTTGTAGGGACACCTGGTTCAGGCTTTGGTGCTGCGGGTGAGGGTTACTTCCGCATTTCGGCGTTTAACAGTCGGGAGAATGTGGAAGAAGCGATGAAGCGGATTACTGAGAAGTTTAAGGTGTAAGGCATTTTTTGCATTAAGTCTGACTATCTTAGTTAAACTCAATCTGGAAGTCTCAAAGATTAGGGTGGACATTGCCCACCCTATTTGAGAATTGAAGATAGTTAAGTAAGTGAGCAAGAATAAATCAAACTAGATTAAGTAATGTAAAAAATATTGAGATTAGTTTGTAGTGTTCGCGCCGCTCTACTTAGTATCAAGTTGGCAATAGGAGCTTTTTATGAAATTACTACGAGTCCAAGTTCCAGATTTTCGCATTTTAAAGAACGTTGATATAAGTTTTGAACCAGAATTCATCCCTAGTATTTTCCCACTTGGAAGTCAAAATGGTGGTGGTAAAAGTACACTTTTACAATTAATTTTTGTTCTATTGCATTGTTCTAGTGATTCTGAAAAAAAAGATTTTGTTAAAAATATACTTTCTGGATTTACTATTAACAACAATTCTAACAAGAGAGTATTAGCCATAATTGATATCTGGAATGAGGATAAAATTGTAAAGCTTGAATTTTTATCTTATAACGACTCTTATCTTAGAGAGCTATTAATATCAAATGATAAGAGTGAAGTTGAGAATGATAACTATCTAAAATTCTCTGCTTCAAATCAATTGGAGAAGGTGATTGATAAAATTCTAATTGCTGAAAAAGAAATACAAGATTTAGAGAAAGCTATTACTAAATTAGATAATGTGAGAAAAATCGAGAGTAGTGAGGAGAAATATTTTATATTTAGAGAGTTAATAGAAGAACTTAGAAGGTTTGAATTTAGAACTCCTAATCCTATTTTAAGAGTAGCAAATAAATCTATAGAAGGATTTCAAGATGAAGTTCAAGCAAGACTCGATATATCTAAATTAAATCTGAAAAAATATTATGAACAACGTGAGCAGCTTGAACGTATATTACAAAGAGTTTTAAAATATTTGGAGTCAGAAAAGCTACTGTATATCTGTAATTATTCAGCTAATGGCAATAAAGATGAAGAGGAAGTTTTACTTTGCCGGATAAATAATATGGATATGAACAAAGTAGAAATATTCATGAAGGAGTTATCACAAAAAATATTTCTTGCGGCTCCTTCTACCCAAGTTTTTCTTTTTAATTCTAAAGAATCTAGAAAACTCTTATTTAAAAAGCAGGATAACGAAACTGAGTACTATTCACAGCTTAAATTAGCCAAATCTAAACTCTCAGGCTTTTTTACCTATGATTTTCTGGCTGTAGATATCCTTATCGAAGCCTTTAAGTCTGCTCGAGACAAAGACTTTGCAGAAGCTATACAAAAAGGCGAGTATGGTAATAGCTACAAAGCACTGATAAATGATTTAAATATAATATTGTTTAATAAAAAAATAAATATAGATCCAGATTTATCAGGTGTAATTTTTAAATTAGATAAAGATGGTGAAGATGTAGAACTATATCCCGAAGACCTCAGTCATGGCGAGTTAAAAAGATTGAGTATTTATATGTGGATAAAGTACCATAATATAGAACATGCAATTGTGCTAATGGATGAAATTGAAATAGCATTTCATCCAGATTGGCAATATCAAATAATTGCAGATATCAATCAATGGGCACCAAGTAATCAATATATTCTTGCAACTCACTCATACGAGTTATGTCAAGCTCTTACACCTGCTCACGTTAAGGAACTAGAACCAAAACTTTTAAAGCAAGAAGCTAAAAATTAAATATGAGTCTTAAGCCGGAACAACTAAAACAACATTGTGAAATAATCATTGGCTCTCGTAGAATTAAAAATAAGATTGTTCTGTTGTGCGAAGGCGAAGGTGGTATTTGGGACACCGAAGGCAGACCGTCACCTCAGTCATATAGCAAGATGGAACAGATGCCAGATTCCAACTTTTACAAGGCGTGTGTTCCAAAATTATGGAGTCAATATCGACCAGAGTTTTTTAACTGCGGAGATCGTAAAGATGTATTAAATACATATTTTGCTCTTTCAAAGTTGCATGATGAAAATAAGGATAAATCTTATTTAAGTTTAGAAAAACTTTTTGCAATTGTAGATGTTGATTTACAAACACAAAATATAACAAAACAATATAGTTATGGTTTTTCAGATACAGAAGCAATTTTCTGCAATCTTTATACAAAAATCAAGATAAACGAAGAAAATGCCAAACAGCATCGTATATGGGTTACGGGTTTAATACATAAAGAAGCATATTTTTTCATACCTGAAATACAATCAGTATTTGATACTTTTTCTACACTTTATAGTAGTAATTCTCTAGTACTTAGAGAGATTTATCTGAGGATGGCAGATGCTATCATTAATGATTATGATTTAAAAAGTAATTTATCAAAAGTATCTAATCGTATTAGCCATTGCTCTGGATTAGATTGTACTGCAATAGATAAATTGAGAGATTCATGGAAAGAACAGTTTCAAAACGCTCAAAATGATACGGAGGAGAATGAGTTAATTTTAGCTTTATTGACATTCAAAAAAGCTAAGTATTACTGGAACCAAATTCAACCACCAATTGACTGGACTTCTTCAGTTGAGACATTTAAAGATCAACTTTTGTTAGAAATAGGAAGATTTTATTCAGAACAAAGTAATGATATTAAATATCATATTCCTTGCTTTTTTAAAATCTTAAGACAATTTGCTTAATAGCTCTAACAGATAAATTATTTTAGTGGTTCTAATTGCGTCTATAAATTATTCTTCAGAATTACTTCCTTCTTCATCACCATCATGAGATAAATCGATTTTTGGCTCCAATTTTTCTCGCCCATAATTAGCCAAAGTCACCCCTTCTTCTAAAGATACAGCAGAGTATTTACTCAAACCAATACGCTGTGCCGAGTAAATTCCAGAATGACCTGAAAATAGATAGCTCACTACACAGCCAATAGCAATAAATACTCCTGATTCCAAACCAAATAATTCAATTCCCATTAAGGTTGATGCTATCGGTGTATTGGCTGCACCTGCAAACACACCCACAAATCCCATTCCTGCTAACAATGGTGTAGGTAATGCTAAAAGCAACGACAAAGCATTACCTAAAGTTGCACCAATAAAAAACAAAGGTGTTACTTCACCTCCTTTAAAACCTGCTCCTAAAGTTAGAGCAGTCATTCCCAATTTTGCGGCAAAATCCCAAGGAGGTAATTGAGTAAAAAAAGAATCAACGATAGTAGGGATACCAAGCCCAATGTACTTAGTTGTTCCACTCAACCCAACAATTACTGCTATCATCGCACCGCCGATTAAAGGACGCATTGGAGGATAAGATATTTTTGTTTTAAAGAAGTGACTGATTTGGTGAGTTACTTTAGCAAAGAATCTCGCTACAATTCCAAAAATTGCACCTGCGATAATGGCAGAAATCAATCCCCAAATTGTGAGCGTCGGTATAGAGGGAGCGTGTCGGTATGCGGTATGATGCAAACCCAATAACAAGGTGACTTGATTCCCAACGATCGCAGCAATCAAAGAAGCGAAAAGAGCGTCATAATTAAGTTTCCCAATTGCTAAAACTTCTAGACCAAATACAGTCCCAGCTAAGGGAGTACCGAAAACTGAAGCGAATCCTCCACTGATACCCGCCGTTAATAAAATTCGCCGATTGGCTCCTTGAAAATGTAATATTTTAGTTAACTGGTCTGCCAAAGAAGCGCCCATTTGTAATGCTGTACCTTCACGACCGGCTGAACCTCCAAATAAATGTGTCAGGTTTGTTCCTAGCAAAACAAGAGGAGCCATCCGAAAGGGAATAACACTTTTGGGGTTATGGATTTCTTCAAGTAAAAGGTTATTTCCGGCTTCTACATTCCGACCGAACTGATGATAAATCCAACCACTCAAGAAGCCACCAATGGGAAGTAAGGCGATAATCCAGCGATGGGATTCTCGCCAATGGGTTGCCCATTCTAATGATGCTAAAAGAGCCGCAGAAGCTGTTCCAGCAAGAATGCCAACCACAATGGAAATAGGCAACCATTTAATTAGGTGTGGTAATGCAATAAACGGTTCAAATTGACGAAAATGTTTCATAAATACACTGACTAACATCCCATGACTCCTTGAGGCGCGATTTGTAGACTTACACTTTCTACAGGAGAGTCAGGTGATGCGTTTTCCAAAGCCCTACTCTCCCGCAGTCAGCGAAGAAAGTAGGAGCCATCAGCCTTTCAGTGATGATTTTGAGGTCTGAAAAGGCGGTTTTGGCGAGCTCCATCGCCATTGATTTGATTTTAAATCAAGGATACCATTTTTGCTTTTAGTCGAATCAATATTTGTTTCTTTGAGAAACTATTGACACTCGTTCCTCGCGATCGCTAGATTGAGCCACTTACTTGTGCTAGTGGATTATCAAAGGAACTCTTTGAGCGTTTCTGCCTCACTAACTTTCACCACTGGAAGAGAAAGGGGTACTTTATTAGCGATCGCAAATAACTGTTCTAGTTGACTCAGACCTGTCAAGCTACCACATAATAATACTTGGTCGCTAACTCGCAAGTCCATGCCGCCATCAGGATAGCGGATAAATTTACCATCTCGCCGGATCGCCTGTACTTGTACTCCAAATTGCTTGGCGATATCTAAATCTGCAAGGGTTTTACCTAGGGTTGGCGCATCTGCATTGACTGTAACCCACTGACAAGCACTATTTTCACCGGGAACAGCAGCTTGTCCCTTAGCAAACTCTGCCAAAGCCGCTAGTTCTTCATCTGCTCCCACTACCAGCAGGCGATCGCCTTCTTCCAATTTGGTTTGATTATTGGGATAATCGATTTCATCGCCGTTAGCGCGGCGAATTGCCATCAAACTCGCTCCTGTTAAGTAGCGCATATCTGCTTCTTCTATGCTCATGCCAATTAAGGGCGAAGCATCTGGAAGAGGATACCAGCGCTGATTTAAATCGAGAGTTGCTTGGCGCAAATCGTGGGCAACTTCAGTTGCAGAACGCTCTGGCCGCAAATCTAAATAATGATCGTTGCGGATTAGCTGCATTTCCCGTTGGACGACAGCTGGCGACAACAAGCCTAAGCCAGTTAATAAATAGGTTGCCATTTCTAAGCTGGCTTCAAACTCTGGTTGCACCACTTCTCTGGCTCCCAATTGATACAACACTTCAATATTTTTATCCTGGGTAGCACGGACAACCAAATCCAATTCTGGGCGCAATTCCAAAGCGCGTTTCAAGCAGAGACGGGTACTCATGGGGTCAGGGAGGGCGATCGCCATTCCTTTGGCATGATTTACCCCGGCGGTTTCTAAAACGTGTAAACTTACACAATTGCCATAAACATAAGATACCCCAGCTTCACGTAACTGCTGAATTCTCCTCTCTGATTGGTCGATGACTACCACAGGTAAGTCGTGTTGCAGCAACAACTTCACTAAATTTTTGCCGACTCGCCCATAACCACAAACTACTACATGGTCTTTAAAGGGCAAATCGTCTGATACATCCCGCGCCTCTTGTTCTTCTAAGTACGGTTTCAACCAAGGCATTGATTCGGCAAAGTTAAATAAAAATGGCACTAACCGCAGAACAAAGGGAGTCAGCATGAGGGTAACTGCGGTGGTTCCCAAAATTAATAAGTATATTTGTCGGGACACCAGCCCTAAAGATTGCCCCTCACTGGCGAGAACAAAGGAAAATTCCCCAATTTGCGCCAGTCCCAAACCAGCGATGATGGCTGTTTTTAAAGGGTAGTGGAATAGTTTCACTAGGGGCGTGATAATCAAAAATTTCCCGACGAAAACTATTGCCACCAGCCCTAAAATTAATTCTAGGTTGTTCCACAAAAACACTGGGTCAATTAACATCCCAATGGCGGCAAAAAATAAACTGGCAAAGATATCTCGCAGAGGTTCGACATAAGTCAGGGTTTGATCGGCGTATTCCACCTCAGAAATCATCAAACCGGCAACAAATGCCCCCATTTCAATAGATAGCCCCAAATGTTCTGTCAACAGGGCAATACCCAAACAGAGAGCTACAACCCCTAATAAAAATAGTTCTCGGCTTTCGGTACGGGCTAAGAGTCGCAACAAAGGGGGTATCAGCCAAATCCCCGCAGCGACTGCACCAGCTGCAAATAAAGCAATCCACAGTAAGGCTGTCAGTACGGCGATGCCAATAGTTTCTGCTGGTTGGTTGAGGGCTGGCAAGACTGCTAACATCAGTCCTAGTGCTAAGTCCTGGACTACTAAAATCCCTAGCATCACTTGTCCGTGAGGCGTTTCTGTTTCATTGCGTTCCATCAAGCACTTGAGGACAACCGCCGTGGAAGACAAGGACAGAATACACCCCAAAAACATCCCCTTCGCAGGTAAGGCTCCCCAGGCTCCGCTTAAACCGCACACCACAACTGTGACTAAAATTGTCAGAGCAATCTGGAGTCCACCTCCACCGAGCGCGATCGCTTTTACCTTCTTAAGTTCCGCCAAGGAAAATTCTACACCCAAGGCGAATAACAAAAAGGCGACACCGAATTGTGCCAGAGTCTCTACTTGAATAACTTCTTTAATTAGTCCTAGTCCGGCTGGCCCAACGATCATCCCGCCGATGAGATAGCCTAGCAGCACGGGTTGTTGTAAAAGTGCTGCCAGCAGTCCGCCACAAGCTGCAACGCCTAAAACTAAAACTAAATCAACAATTAGCCTAAAATCTTCTTGCACCAGTTTTAAAAGAACTATTTATAAAGACCTATTAATTCAGCATACAAAGTTTTGGGGATTGGGG
>NZ_NOLK01000235.1:0-8094 GCF_002245985.1 Nostoc sp. 'Peltigera membranacea cyanobiont' 232 | reverse complement strand
CCCTGCTCCCCTGCACAAGCACGGGCTTTGAGAGGTGTGGTGAGAAATCCGGGGACAAGACCATCGAGACCTTTGGGCGGCTGGACTTTGCCTTCAACAATGCTGGTGTGGAGCAGAAGAATACAGCAACAGCAGAAATCGAAGAGCAAGAGTGGGATCGGATCGTAGACACCAACCTGCGCGGCGTTTTTCTGTGCATGAAGTATGAAATTCCGCTGCTACTCAAGCAAGGCGGCGGCGCAATCGTGAACACATCATCGGGTGCCGGGATCGTAGGCATCAAGGGCAAAGCCGCATACACCGCCGCAAAACACGGTGTTATCGGACTCACCAAGTCAGCGGCTCTCGACTACGCCTCGCAGAACATCCGCGTCAACGCCGTTGCCCCCGGTTACATTGACACACCGATGATGGTTCGCTTCACTGGCGGCACTGCTGAAGGACGCGAGCAGGTAATCTCAGAGGAGCCGATCGGACGGATGGGACAGCCCGAAGAAATTGCCAATGCCGTCGTCTGGCTGTGTTCGGACGCGGCTGCCTTCATCGTCGGACACACCTTGGTCGTCGATGGCGGTCAAACGGTGCAGTGACAGTTGCAGTCGTTGGTGATGGGGCTGTAGGTTTGTGTGGCGTGCTTGCCGCCAAACGTCTCGGTGCTGAACGCATCATTATCTTGGGGCGACACCCATCGCGGTTGGAGATTGCGCGACGTTTTGGTGCAACGGATGTTGTCAGCAGTCGAGGTGAAGAAGCGATCGCGGCGGTGAAAGAGATGACCCAAGGTGGTGCAGAGTCAGTACTTGAGTGTGTTGGCAGTGAACCTGCAATGGCAACGGCGATCGGCATTGCGCGTCCTGGTGGAGCGATCGGGTATGTTGGCGTACCGCACGGTTTATGCTGAAAGAGTTAAAATCTGCTCGACTACCTGAGAATTAACATCTTTATATTCGCCCAAAGCTACAGTACCGCGCTTTTCAAAACGCTCAATAATTACAGGAATGGTATCAAGTCCAACACCATAATCAGATAAGCGGGTGCGTACACCAACAGACTCGAAGAAATGGCGAGTTTTAGCGATCGCTTCAGTAACCCGTTCTTCCTCACGACCATCGACAATTCCCCAAACTCGCTGGGCATATTGTAGGAGTTTTTGCCATTTGCGATCGCGTTTAATTGTCAGGGTGCTGGGTAGCACAATAGCCAAAGTTTGAGCATGATCCAAACCATGCAGTGCTGTTAATTCATGCCCAATCATGTGAGTTGCCCAATCTTGAGGGACTCCTGCACCAATTAGCCCATTGAGTGCTAGCGTTGCAGACCACATCACATTAGCCCGTGCATCGTAGTCTTGAGGATTCGCCAGGGTTTTTGGCCCCTCCTCAATTAGCGTTTTCAAAATTGATTCAGCCATCCGGTCTTGTAGTGGTGCATTGACTGGAAAAGTCAAATACTGTTCCATCACATGCGTGTAAGCATCGACAATTCCATTGCTAATTTGCCGTACAGGTAGGGAAAAAGTTGTTTCCGGGTCGAGAACCGAGAAACGGGGAAACACCAAAGGACTGCTAAAAGGTAATTTTTCTTGAGTTTCCCACTTAGTAACAACCGAGTTCGTATTCATTTCCGAGCCGGTTGCAGGTAAAGTCAAAACTGTACCAAAGGGCACAGCAGCCTTTACAGGTGCGTTCTTTGCGAGGATATCTCAAGGATCGCCCACAAAGGGAACCGCAGCAGCAATAAACTTAGTACCATCAAGAACTGAACCGCCACCGACCGCAAGTAGAAAGTCTATGTCCTCATTCCGCACTATTTCAACCGCTTTCAAGAGGGTTTCCAGGTGAGGATTGGGTTCGATTCCACCAAACTCAACTACATTCCGTCCAAACAATGCAGACTTCACCTGGTCATAAACACCGTTAGTTTTGATGCTACCGCCACCGTAAGTAATGAGAATTTTGGCATCAGCAGGAATTTCAGCAGCAATATTGGCGATTTGACCTTTGCCAAACAGGATTTTGACTGGGTTGTAAAAAACAAAATTTTTCATGAGTGATTAGACTAAGGAATCGGATTTGACTTTGAGTATTGTAATCAGTTTTATGGCGTTGACCAATTGCAGTCAGAATCCAGATTTAGAGACGCAATAAATCTTTGTCTATAAGATTTTGAATTATCCAGATGGTGAATTACCCTTGTTTTGATTAACTTTGAGGTAATTTTTTTAACAGCCATCCCTAAGAAGTTTAACCTGCTACAGTGTATTATCCAGAGAATATAACGATATACAAAGCGAATACGCTAGACGTTTGATCGTGTTTGCAAGTAAAATACGGTAAGGCGATGCACTTACCGGCTTTTATATGTAAAACCGCAGAAAAACCAATTAGAAGTTGAGTTGAGCAAAACAACTAACCCATAAGCAGTTATCAAAGTCTGTTTCGGCTCAATGACAGTTGTCATGCTTCCAAAAACTTCCAAACAGGTTTTGAGTTATGCAGGAATCCTCTGCCCTAACTTCTAGCTGGATAACCCTTGTGTCACTCATCCTTTGAGAAACACAATCAATAACTTGCCATGACTAGCTCTGTCTATTACTGGGCTGTAATTCGGCTGAGTTGTTATTCTCTAGCAGTGAAGCTCTAGCTGACTTTCTGAAACCCCCAAAGAGTATGCACTATTTATTACTACCTTTCTTAAGCTTCTTTGTTGGCATCATCGTTGGTTTGACGGGAATTGGCGGAGCCTCTCTCATTACCCCAATGTTGATTTTTGTTTTTCAGATTCCGCCTTCCATCGCAGTGAGTTCTGATGTTGTGGCTGCCACATTGATGAAGATTGTTGGTAGCGTCAAGCATTGGGAACAAAAAACCCTTGATACAGAAGTTGTCAAATGGCTGGCATTCGGGAGTGTTCCAGGTTCACTGTTTGGGGTGGGAATTTTACACTTTCTTAAAAGTACGGGTGACTATAACCTAGATAACATCTTGCTGCGTTTGCTTGGCGTGATGATTTTGCTAGTCACAGCCTTAGCACTAGTACAATTGTTGTTATTGACTTTTTTCCCCACATTTAATTTACCCGAACTGCCAAAGTTAGACTTAGAAACTAACTTTGGTCGCTTTATAACAATCACTTTGGGAGCAATTTTGGGCTGTTTAGTTGGTCTAACTAGCGTCTCTTCAGGTTCAATGTTTGCCCTAGTGCTGATTGGGTTTTTCCGTCTTGATGCCCGAAAGTTAGTGGGTACTGATATTTCACACGCAGCAATTTTACTGCTGTTTACAGCCCTTGGTCATCTCAGCCTGGGAACAGTTGATTGGAGTTTGGTATTACCTATCTGGCTAGGTTCTGTGCCGGGAGTTCTGCTAGGTGCTAAAATCTGCCAAGTCGCTCCCCAGCGCCCACTACGGTTTATTATTTACGCCATTTTGATGATGGTGAGTTGGAAATTAGTTCATCAGGTTTGACACTCTCAGATGGATGTTTGAAAAGTTCTTACTAGGCGCTAAAATCTGCCAATCGTTGGTCACTGACTTTCGTACTGTTAATCTAATCAGTTTTTGAAACTGGGTTTAACATAAAGTTTTGCTTCTACTATTTTCCTAAGCTGATGTGCATCTAAATTGTATAGTACGAAAACGTAAAATTATTGTAGTGCGGGCATCTTGCCCGCATCGCATATACAAATTAAATACGCAACAGCTTAATCAATAAAGGTGATGGTCGAATTGAAAAACGTAGAGTTAGTGTTTGTCATCTCGTAGATTAGGCGCAAAGAATATCTCAAAAATTAGGACTTTTGCAAAAGGTCTATTAAACAATCGACCGCTCCAACAACTAGACTAAAATTCTTTTAGTATCACATGAGGGTTTGCCGGTTCTGGCATCTTACACGCCAAAAACAGCCGCAAACCCCAACCCGGTTGGCAAGAAACTTCTCCTTAACAAACCAGGCGACACCAGTTCCTACAGCCGCGTTCACGCCCGCTACCAACCTATTTTTCACAATATAGTTGAAAAATACGGTTACTATTCAACATTGATTAACTTTTTATCCAAGGTAGTAGAGTAAATGTACCTCGCTCATACATAATGAACAGACCCAAGCCAATTAACACAAAAGGTACGACAGCTTGACCGTAGCGACTTAAAATATCAGCAATGGTAGGTTGAAGGCTTAAAAAATAAGCGATCGCACACCAGACCCCTACCATGACAAAAAATATACCTAAAATTACCCCCAAGCTGGCAAGGTCATGACCAGCGAACAAAGGGATATATATACTAATATTGTCACCACCATTAGCGATCGTTACTGCTGCCACTTTATAGGTTTGGGGATGCAAAATACTCAAAATAAAAGACAATACCGGGTTAGTAGATGTTGGCTGGTTAAAATCACTACTGACTGTCTGAACTGTTATAGTATCTTCTTCTTTATATACTAAGTGGTGAATACCAATACCAATTGGTAGCAATCCTAGCAATCCTATCCATTCTCGCTGTATGACCAATCCACCAAAAAATCCTGGTAAGCTAGCGATGATAATGGCTGTAAAACCCAGATATTGACCGAGTAAGATATGCCGCCGCCGAAAATTAACATCTACCTGTGAAAAAAATATTAACAAGATAATGATGTCATCTATGTTAGTGGCGATGAAGGCAATTATCCCTTCACTGAAGACTGTCCCTAACTTACTCATGCTGGATTTTTAGAACCTACGATTTACCACCATACCAAATTAACCTTTCAAGTAATTTAACTATACTACTTCCTACTCCCCATTTCCCATCTCAGTCGCGATCTAAATAGCTGAAAACTGCTGTAAAATATGAACGAATTAGTTACTGCAATTACTACAGGGGCAATTGCGTTCATTGCCACTAATATTGATGATATTGTAATTTTATTGTTGTTTTTTTCTCGAATAAATGCTAACTTTCGCCCCCGGCATATAGTTGCTGGACAGTTTCTAGGTTTTACGGTTCTGTTAATCCTTAGTCTTCCGGGTTTATTTGGTGGGTTAGTTTTATCCAAAAACTGGATTGGATTACTTGGTTTACTACCAATGTCTATAGGTATCAGTAGCTTAGTGAATCGGGAAGAAGATTCATCAAAAGAAGTTGTAGCTGCCACAGAAGAAGCTGAAGCATCAACAATTACTAGCTTTTTTTCTCCCCAAGCTTATAGTGTGGCAGCTGTTACAATTGCCAATGGTAGCGATAATATTAGTGTCTACGTGCCTTTATTTGCTAGCTGCAACTTAGAGAATTTTGTGGTAATTATCGGATTATTTTTTCTATTATTAGGAATTTGGTGTTATGCGGCATACAAATTAACTAATTACAGAGTAATAGCTGATGTATTGACTCGCTATATTAATAATATTGTGCCTTTTATCCTTATAGGATTAGGCGCTTTTATTGTATTAGAAAGTCAAGCTTTGAGCTTGATAAAGCTAGCTGCTAGTTGTTTATGTTTAATGATTTTGGTGAAAAATAATGAAAGTGCTGATGAAATTGGCGAAAATTCTAGTAGATAACCAAGCTAATTTTAGATTTTGATTTGGATGAAAAATCTCAAATACAAAATCTAAAATTGGTATGCGGAATTAAACTTTACTCAACCACTCATTCTCTTCTGGGTCTTTGAATAGTGAGGTGCTGAGATAGCGTTCGCCGAAGCTAGGCTGGATCATGACGATTAGCCGTCCTGCATTTTCTGGCCGTTGTGCTACTTGAATAGCTGCATATAAAGCAGCACCAGTAGAAATCCCCGATAATAATCCTTCTTCTTTAGCTAGGCGACGGCTGTAAGCGATCGCTTGCTCATCTGCTACCTGAATTACTTCATCTACTAGTTCCGCACGATAAATCGCTGGGACAAATCCCGCGCCGATACCCTGAATTTTGTGAGGCCCTGATTTACCACCTGTTAATACTGGACTGCTGCTTGGTTCAACTGCGATCGCTTTAAAACTTGGCTTCCGTCCTTTAATAACTTCTGCAACTCCCGTAATTGTCCCACCAGTACCCACTCCCGCTACGAGAATATCTACTTCTCCATCGGTATCATTCCAAATTTCTTCTGCGGTGGTTTCGGCGTGAATTTTTGGGTTGGCGGGGTTGCGGAATTGCTGCAACATATAAGCATTGGGCGTTTGAGCTACAATCTGCTCTGCATGAGCGATCGCTCCTCGCATCCCTTCTACCCCTGGCGTTAACTCTACTTGAGCGCCATAAGCTTTGAGCATCGATCGTCTTTCATGGCTCATTGTGTCAGGCATCGTTAGAATGAGATGGTAGCCCTTAGCGGCCGCCACCATCGCTAACGCAATTCCTGTATTTCCAGAAGTCGGCTCTACTAAAACAGTTTTTCCGGGGTGAATCAAGCCTGCTTCTTCTGCCACTTCCACCATACTCGCGCCAATCCGATCTTTCACAGAAGATGCTGGATTCATGCTTTCTAGCTTCACCACAATCCGAGCAACCGCTCCTGAAGCTTGGGGAATTTTGTTTAATTGAACTAAAGGAGTCCGTCCGATTAACTCTGTGATATCTTTCGCTATCCGCATGTTACTACTCCGTCGTGTCTAAATATAATACATCGGGCTTTGCTGGGCGCGAGTTTCTCTTTCCTCGCACAAGTCTTGGAGTGTATACCTACCTAACACTTCAATTGAAGCAGCGTTAGCTTGCTCCCAAACTTCATAAACCAGAGTCTTTTCTAGAGTCGGAGAGTCAGAAGTATCTTTCTCTTTCCGCTCGCCTTCGACTAAAGTGACAATTTCTAGCAGTGTAATCTGCCAAGGTTCACGAGCTAAAACAAAACCTCCTTTAGAGCCGCGTTGACTCTGCACCACACCAGCACGCCGGAGGTTGGTCAAAATTTGTTCCAGGTAGCGTTCAGGTATGGGTTGTTTGGTAGCGATCTCGCTCATGGTTAGAGGAAGTTTTTTTCCGTGGTGGCTTGCCAGCTCTAAGAGGGCCAGCAGCGCGTATTCCACTTTGGAAGACAAATCCAAGAGAGCGTAGTTTTGGCTATTCAAGACTGTACTCAACATACTACGGTGAATTGGGGGACTTATCGCAGTTTATGCGAAATTAATTTTTTCAAAGTGGGGAATGTGATAGCATCCCATTTACTACTCACAAAATCACTATATCCTATCGACTTACCGTAGATTGTGAACTTACATAATTCCCATAAATGACTCGATCTTTTTGTGGGAATTATCCTGAGTTTCTGTTTTCAGAGCCTCATTTACCAACTAAAATTCCAACAGAGTATGCTACTAACTGATTTGCGAACCATTTTTGAGCGTGACCCAGCAGCGCGTAACTGGCTAGAAGTATTGTTTTGTTATCCTGGACTCCAAGCCCTAGTGTTTCATAGATTGGCACACTGGCTGCATAAAATTGGAATTCCCTTTATACCTCGATTCATTTCTCATATTAGTCGGTTTTTAACTGGGATTGAAATCCATCCTGGGGCATTAATCGGCGAGGGAGTGTTTATTGACCACGGTATGGGAGTTGTGATTGGTGAAACTGCGATCGTGGGCGATCGTGCCCTAATTTATCAAGGTGTCACCCTTGGCGGGACTGGGAAAGAAAGCGGCAAACGCCATCCAACTTTAGGCTCTCATGTAGTTGTGGGAGCGGGTGCAAAGGTATTGGGAAATATTCAAATTGGCGATCGCGTTCGCATTGGAGCCGGTTCTGTGGTGCTGCGAGATGTACCCAGTAACACTACGGTAGTTGGGATTCCAGGGCGCGTGACTCGTCAGAATAACTTGTCTACCAATGTTCTGGATCATGATAAAGTCCGCGACGTAGAAGCTGAAGTCATCCGCGCTTTATTTGAACGTGTCAAGGCTCTAGAGAAACAATTCGAGGAGTTGCAAGATCAATCAAGTTTGTCCCCAACTGAGCTTGGCGACGAACAAACCTACAACCCTAAGAGCAATAAGTCTGATGGGATGATTGAAGATTTTCTTGATGGTGCAGGAATTTAATTTTGGGGATTGGGGATTGGGAATTGGGGATTGGGTATTAGTTCTTTCTCCCCCTGCTCCCCCTGCCCCCTGC
>NZ_NOLK01000234.1:0-8241 GCF_002245985.1 Nostoc sp. 'Peltigera membranacea cyanobiont' 232 | reverse complement strand
ACCAACTGATCATAAGTAATCATAATCTATACTATTTCTGCTGGTTAGAGAATTCTGTATTTACTAGTATTATAAGCTATCAGTATTTTAGCGATCGCTCTTTGGGGAAAAACTTTTTGGTTTACTGATCATTCGGTTCCCCTTGCGGAATCGACTTTAAAAGCTTCCATAGTTCACCATCTTTCGGCATCGGGAAGATTCTAGCGTGTTCGTTTTTTGTAGGCTTGTGAATACCTAATCGGTAGTCATAACTTCTGTCAAATACAATATTCTCGTGTTCCCACTTGACATCATTCCACCACAAACCAGCCGCTTCACCAGGTCTACAACCAGTGAGGAATTTGAATTTAAGATAATTAAACCAGTGAGGACAATTCATCTGAACGTAGTCAAGTATTATTTGCACTTCATCCCAGGTGTAAGCCTTTGTTCTGTCAAGGATATCTGAGTCGCTATCGATATCGTCTGACTGATTAATTACTTTAGGCTTACGCTTAACCTGTATGTCCTCTGACATCCCATCATACAAGTCAATTGAAACTAGTTTTTGTTTCATTGCTATTCGATAAGCTTTAGACAACTGAGACAAGACCTCTTTAGCAGTCTTATGATTCCTATTTTCAAGTAGCCAGTTATGGACACCTAATGGATTATTTTCTCCCACAGCTTCTATTGCTTGTTTAATTGCCCTGTAATAAACACCCCTGAACTCTTGATGATATGTTGTTATCGCTAAATCCCTGTTTTTTTTGTACTCGCAATACATATCCCAAATTTCAAGGGTTGATAATTCAGGTCTTGGCGGTAACTGTCCACTTGATGTAACAGCACTCTCTACTATTCTCAAGTCGGCTCTTAGTTTGTACTCAACCAAAATTTCATTGAACCGTTTCAGAATAAACATCCCGCTGGGGCTAGTCAATTTCCCCTCATCTAGTTCAATCTGTAACCGTCGTTGCAAGTTATCTGCCTTGTCCTCCCATCCATCGACTAGCGATATACCTGTTGCCTTCTTTACTTGATTTTTCTCGCCTGGGAAGGGCGAACGGGGGAAACAAGCCTTGATGCAAGCCCCGTCAGGTCTGATGGTTACTTGTCCCTTTTTAGCCTTACCTGTTGGTGTCTTTGGTGAATTTACCATAATGCTCATTTAATGCTCAAAGTGTGTAATTCAGTTTTTTTTAATTGGTATATAAGCATTATATTAATTAACGCGCTTGAATCAACCCATAGGCGCTGGTTTACTTGGCTAATGAAGAACAAGTGTATCAACTAATTAAAAATTCGCAAGAGGGTAGGAGGGAGGATTGGGGATTATTGTAGGTAGATGCGTTGCGGTGAGACTCCAAGCTTCATCCGAAAGGCTGAACGCAGGCGATCGCTCAGTGTACAGCGAAAATTTTGATCTCGCAAACTGACCATTCAAATTTTCCCAGAGCAGATAAAATCGTGTCAGATTAAATTACTTGTAATTCAAAAATCTCTGCGTCTGCGTGTCTTTGTGTCAGTCCTCATTACAAGTATTAAAAAACTTTACTTAAAATATATTCAAATCTAGTCAGATATAGTCTTTTTCGGTTTTGGTAATTTTGCAATCCACGCCCTAACAACATCAGAACTCGATACCCCTCTGTTATCCGCCTCTTGTTGCAGCTGCAATAATTCATATTCCGTTACCCTGACAACTAACCTCTTGTCTCTCATTTTGTATTACCATTTATGCACACATTAATGATAGCGTAATGCAGTTAGTAGAGCAGCGAATCAGGGAGCAAGTAGATGCAATGTCATTTGCTGCTAAGAACTTATGGAACGTTGCTAACTACTCCATTCGACAATCATTTTTGTCTGATCTTATAAGGGTTTAAGTGCAAATGTGAAGCAGTTGGTATAGTTTGAATCATCTGGTTTGTATATATCATCGGTTTATCATGACAACCAAGCGATCGCATTTTTATCTCAGGATATAACTAATAACGTGACTTGCTAAGGAACAGAGGCGAGCAAGGGAAAAAAGCAACTCTACCATTTGGTAGAGGATATTAAAAGCACCAAATGAATTTATAATATAGTAATCTTTACAATTCTAAAAACGTAGAAAGAAAGCCCTCTTTACTACCTCAATCTGCTTTCTGTGATTTGGCTCTTAACCCGCAAATATTTGTAGAACTTAGTAATGAAGAGATTAATTAAAGGTCTGCGCGAATTTAAATCTAGCTATTTTTCGACACATCGACAATTGTTTGAGCAACTTTCACATGGTCAAAAGCCCAGGGTATTGTTTATTACTTGTTCTGATTCGCGTCTCGATCCAAATCTAATTACACAAGCCCAAGTCGGTGAATTATTTGTCATTCGCAATGCAGGTAACATCATTCCACCGTATGGGGCAAGTAATGGCGGTGAAGGTGCGACAATTGAATATGCTGTTCAAGCTTTAGATATTCGCCAAATTATTATTTGTGGTCACTCTCATTGCGGTGCAATGAAAGGATTAATGAAGTTACACAGTCTCAGCGATGAAATGCCGCTTGTACATGATTGGCTTAAATATGCAGAGGCAACTCGAAGGTTAGTTATAGACCACTATAGTGACTATGACGGAGAAGAACTGCTAGAGATTATGATTGCCGAAAATGTTCTTACTCAAATTGAAAATTTGCGGACTTATCCAGTGATTCACTCTAAGCTTTATCAGGGGGAACTCAGCATTTATGCTTGGATTTATCACATTGAAACAGGAGAAGTTTTCGCATACGATCCCCAGAAGCACGCTTATGTTTTACCTCAGACTCAGCTTCCAGAATCAGAAATAGATGAGTCGTTCAGAGGTCAGTATGCAAATACCAATGTAGCAGTGCATTCCCCTCAAAACCAGCAAAATGATGTTCAACCTTATGAAAAAGTGTCTGTTTCTGCATTTGAGTGGTTTCCAATGAAACGCCTTTCTCCAGAGCAGATGGAGCGAATTTATCGAGGTTCAAATAATAATGGAAGTTGAAAGATGAGAATATAGAATTATAACTCCATATATCACCATAACTGAAAAAGATTTGGCAGGATTAGACTTAGACTGCTTGGTAGATAAGCTGGCGGTAAGCACTGCATGAAAAAACTTTAGACTAATCAAATTTCGCTCTAATTACATCTTGGAGATTTTCAGGTATTTCTAAAAAGAAGTCATAGCTAAACTAAAGTTTACTCAAGTGGACGGAAAAATGGTTTCAGTCTTTTTTATAAGACTTTAACTATTAACTATAGGTTTAGAAAGTCATTCAAGTGGCATCAACTACCTACTGCTTACATTTGATTTAAGCAAGTAAAAAACAGAGACTTACACAGATGTAAGTCTCCATTTGGCTTTTATGCCGATACTAACTGAAAGCTTCAGTTATTCTTTTATTGCTTTTTTGCAGTTCCAACTTTTGCTTCCACCTTCACCGTCTTCACACCTTGAACTTCCTTAGCCAAAGTTTCAGCTTTCTTAAGTTCTTCAGCAGAACTTGCTGTGCCTTTGAGGATAATTTCACCCTCTTTGTTTTCAACTTGTAACTTATTGCCTGGTAAACCTTTGTTCAACTTTGTGCTAACTTCAGTTTTTAAGTCGCTCTTAACTTTTGTTGCGGCCGTTTTTTCCGAACCAGTTTTAACTTTAGTATCTGTGGTAGCTGCTAAAGGAGTAGCTTCTGTTGCTGGAACTTTAGCAGTTTCATTTGTCACAGAAGCTGGTTTTGCTGGTACTTGAGCAGCTTCATTAGTAGTACTAGGAGTTTCTGAACCAGTTTTAGGAGCCTCTTGGCAGCCAAAAGTACCAACTACCAAAATGCTACTAACTAGTAATAGAATTAGCTTTTTCATTATCTATCTCCGAATTGAGTATTTGAAGCGATTAATTGAGGTGTGTGTGATGTTGAGGAGCAGATGTTAAAAAGCAATTAAATGTGAAGTAGCAAAAGTGCCCAAGCAATTACTCAGGTTACTGAAAACTGAAACTTGGACGATTTCTTAAGGCTCAGATTTTGCAGCCATTTTTGAAAAGCGCCAATTCAATTTTCCTAACGGCTGCTAACCAGCATAGCTCTGCATAGAGTCTGTCGCTCTCTGTCAACTTAGCGTAGATGCTAAGGAGCTTTTTTGAGGGTAGACTATGCAGCCTTACAGTGGTGACTTGATGTTATCAGATTTGAGGCAAGTTTGGCGATATCTACGCCTACACAACTCAAAATTTCGGTGTTTTTGCAATATTGTGCCAGCAAAATTACCAACTAAATGCTACTTTATAAAACTATGGCTTGCTTACAATGCCCTAAATATCCAGGAAATATCGGCTAATGCCCTACCTCACTTCCGCCAGCGAAATTAGTGCTATTGTCGCTGAATATACCAATGCAAAAACACTGTGGATAGATACAGAAGTAGCTGACTATAAAAGTCGTAATCCCCGACTATCACTGATTCAGGTGTTAGATAATCCTCAAGATATGAGTGGCGATCGCGTCTACCTTTTAGATGTGTTAGATAAGCCTAATATTATAGCTGAATTTATTGAAGAAGTTATGATAAATTCTGCCATTGAAAAAGTTTTTCACAACGCTAGTTACGATTTAAAACTTCTCGGTAATAAGAAAGCTAAAAATATTACTTGTACTTTGGAAATGGCAAAAAAAATTCCCTACTATCTTTTGCCATTACCTAATTACCAACTCAAAACCATAGCTACGGCACTTTGTAGCTTTAACAATATCGATAAACAAGAACAAACAAGCGATTGGGCAAAACGCCCCCTGACTGAAGAACAGATAGAGTATGCTTACTTAGACTGTATTTATCTTGCTCAAATCCACTTAAATTTGTTAGGTTTACAAGCCCAAGCCAGCCCCGAACCGGCAACGGAAGATTTAATATCACTAAGTACTAGATACTCACAACTTGAGCAACAATACAAGTTGTTGAATTCAGAATTTGAGCATTTGCAAGAACGGATGAAAAAAGCCATGCAAGCTCAGAATATATCTGAAACTTCTTATCATAAGCTGACAAGTTCCGATCGCACTACAATCAAAGCTAGTTTTACAGAATTATTAAGGCTAGTACAAACCCAAGATATTGATTTAGATTTCCCTGTCACATTAACTCAGAAACTCCAAAAAGATTTAGGGGCAAATCTGGAACAACTGTCTGTAGATATTGAAAAAACTACCTCTTGGCGGCTAACTTCTAAAACTCAAGAGAGTGAAACAGAAGATGAGTAAATTGTCTATAAGGCTACAAATGTCAGAATTTAGGGAGTGATTATTTCAAACAAATCTTAACATTTCAAATATATTTTTCAAAAAGTATCCTAAAAAACATGATTAACAGTAGTTTTCTGTTGAGAAATCTATTGTCAAGAAGTAGAGAGATGACAATAAGCAAAAGTAGGATTGACAATTTTTATACTTTATAATTCAGATTTTTTATTTAATATAACTATGAAAGAAATATATTGAATATCAGGTAAATTTGTTAATTGACTTTAAACGTCTATCAAAAGTTAGAATGACAATTGAGTTAAAGAATTAAAATCTAGATTTTGGTACTAAGTGTGTTCAGGTGTTATGGCAGTTTATATTAAATTATGAGACGGCGTTTATTTGGGCAAAAGCAAACAAGGGTAAATCAAATATTTACCATAGCTATTTTTACTACATTGACAGCAATTAGCAGTGTTTCTTGTAGCAAGAATGACAATGTTTTGGTGACAGAAATAGGAGTTACTACACCTAGCCGTCGTTCAGCTACAGCTTCCAGAGGTGGAGAATTCTATCTTCAGGGAAAAAATCAGCATTTAAACGGCGATTTACAAGCTGCGATCGCTTCCTATAGTAAAGCAATTAGTCAAAACTCTCAATATGGCGCTGCCTACAACGGCCGGGGATTAGCCTACTTTGATTTGGGAGACAAAGAAAAAGCGATCGCAGATTACAATCAAGCCCTCCGCATTAATCCTAACGACGCTGAAGCTTACAATAACTTGGGGAATGCCCGCGCTTCACTAGAAGGTAACAGAGAAGCAGTGAAAGATTACAGTGAAGCGATTCGCCTTAATCCCAACTATGCCGAAGCCTACAACAACCGAGGAAATGCCCGCGCCGCCAATGGAGATAAAAAAGGGGCAATAGACGATCTCGATCAAGCAATTCTCCTCAACCCCAAATATGCGATCGCTTATAATAACCGAGGAAATGCTCGTGCTGCCAATGGAGATCCAAAGGGTGCGATCGCAGATTACAATCAAGCCATTCGCCTCAACCCTAATTTTGCCCCTGCCTACAACAACCGAGGAAACGCCCGCGCCACCAATGGAGACAAACAGGGAGCTATTAAGGATTTACAACAAGCAGCAAGCATCTTTCAAAGTCAAGGTAGCAACGACTTATATCAACAAGTGATGAAAAACATCAAAGAGCTTGGACAGTAGGTAGGGAGTAGGGAGGAGGGGAAGCAGGGGAAGAAGAACTATTAGATTATTACCCTATTCCCAATGACAAATGACAAATGACAAATGACAAAATCACATCCCAGAACCAATGTGAATGCGATCCTCAACTTCTGCAAATTTTTCCTGTGCTTGTTGTTCACTAGTCAATAGTGAAACGACAATAGCCACAATAAACGCTAGGGGAATAGTAACTAATCCCGGATTTTTCAGTGGGAAAGGTGCAGAAGCGTGCTTGAGAATTGTCACCTGAATAGTAGGTGATAAATAAATCAGCAGTAACGAAGAAAAAGTACCGACTAACATACTCGCAACCGCCCCGCTAGTAGTGAAGCGTCGCCAAAGCATTGATAGCAGCAATGCTGGGAAGTTGGCACTAGCTGCGATCGCAAATGCTAAACCTACCATATAAGCGACGTTTTGTCCTTTAAACAAGATACCCAGAAATATCGCCAGTAATCCCAAAGCCATTGTCGCGCCGCGAGCTACCTTCAGTTGTTCTGACTCGTCAGCATGACCTGAGCGCACCACGTTCACCCACAAATCATGAGACAGTGCAGCCGCTCCTGAGAGGGTTAACCCCGCTACAACTGCCAAAATTGTCGCAAAGGAAACAGCAGAAATAAAGCCTAAGAAAGCATCACCACCGAGAAATTCTGCCAACATCGGTGCAGCCATGTTACCACCAGTCCCAATTTGCTTGATGGCATCTTGCCCTACTAGCGCCATTGCTCCAAAGCCCAGGATGAAGGTAAGGAGATAAAAAACGCCAATAATAGCTGTAGCATAAGTAACAGAGACGCGTGCGGCTTTAGCGTCTGGTACTGTGTAAAAACGCATCAGAATATGGGGTAATCCAGCAGTGCCGAACATCAACGACATCCCCAAGGAGATGGCATCAAACGGGTCAGAAACCTGTTTGCCTGGAGCTAATACACCTGGATACTTGTCTGCTGCGGCGGCGAAAAGAGCGAGTGGGTTAAAACCAAATCTTGCCAGTACCAAGATAGCTAGCAAGATAGTTCCGCCGAGCAACAAAACTGCTTTAATAATTTGTACCCAAGTGGTGGCAATCATCCCACCAAAAATCACATAGGCCATCATCACACAACCGACGATGACCACGGCTAATTCATAATCAAAGCCAAACAGTAGTTTAATTAGCTCCCCAGCCCCTACCATCTGGGCAATTAAGTAAAAGCTAATCACTGCCAGCGTTCCAATGGCAGATGCGATGCGGACTGGTTTTTGTTGTAAGCGATAAGCCACTACATCGGCAAAGGTGTATTTGCCTAAGTTACGTAGTGGTTCCGCAATCAAAAACATCACAATCGGCCAGCCCACCAGGAAGCCAATAGAATAAATTAAGCCGTCAAAGCCGTTGAGTGCCACCAGCCCAGTGATACCTAAAAAGCTAGCTGCACTCATAAAGTCTCCTGCTAAGGCTAGCCCATTTTGGAAACCACTGATATTACCGCCAGCTGTATAGAAGTGGGCAGTATTTTTGGTCAGCTTTGCCGCCCAAAAAGTAATGCCTAGAGAACTGACAACAAACAGAAAGAAGAAGGCGATCGCTAACGGGTTAAACTTACCAAGACTGGTAATATCCGCCGCTAGTGGCAGATCCAACCACACACTATTCATGCTTTTTTGGTTTAGTATTTTGGATTTTGGACTAGAAATTGCTAATAGCTATTGGGCATTGGGGAAAAACTTACTGGAACTTCTCCTCTGCTCCCTTATCCCCCTCATCCCCATTCCCC
>NZ_NOLK01000233.1:0-8479 GCF_002245985.1 Nostoc sp. 'Peltigera membranacea cyanobiont' 232 | reverse complement strand
GCTTCTACCAAAGGGGTTGGGGATGAATTTTTCTTGTGTTAATTCTGGGCGATTGAGATAGCCTCGCGCTAACCCTGCACCACCAATGTGCAGTTCTCCTGCTACACCCACAGGTACTGGTTGTAAGTTTTGGTCAAGTATGTATATCTGGGTATTGTCAATTGGACGACCGATGGAAATTTTTTCGTCTAGTGGAGTGCATTTGGCGATCGCTGCACAAACACTCGCTTCTGTCGGGCCGTAGGCGTTGAAGAAGTTTCTGCCTTTTGACCATTGTCGCATCAGTTCCAGAGGACAGGCTTCTCCGGCGACAACGATCGCTTGCAATGTTGGCAGTTCTTCTACTGGCAACATTGCAAGCGCTGATGGTGGTAGGGTGACATGGGTAATGGCATCATTCTTTAATCGCTCAATTAAAGGCATACCCGGCATTATCGAGTCTTTTGTTCCTAAGTAAAGTCTTGCCCCCGATCCCAAAGCCATCAAGATTTCTGATATGCAAGCATCAAAACTGAAGGAGGCAAACTGGAGAACTCGACTATCACTAGACAAGCCGAAAGCCTGAATTTGAGCTTGAGCTAGATTGCACAATCCACTATGCTCAACCATTACCCCTTTGGGTTTGCCTGTGGAGCCGGATGTGTAAATCACATTCGCTAGATCGGTACTCGTTACTACCTGAATCGGGTTGTTCTGTTTGTTTTGCAGAATTTCTGACCAGACTTCATCTAAACAAATCAGTTTTGCCTGATACTCAGGTAGGCGATCAATGAGTTGTTGTTGAGTCAGTAATATTGAAACTTGAGCGTCTTCAAGCATGAAGCTCAGACGCTCTTTGGGATATTCTGAGTCAAGTGGTACGTAAGCCCCACCCGCCTTGAGAATCCCAAGTAATCCCACCACCATCTCTAAAGAACGCTCGACACAAATCCCCACCAGCACATCGGCTCCTACTCCCAAAGACCGCAAATAATGCGCCAACTGGTTAGCACGACAATTCAATTCGTGGTAGGTCAATTGTTGATTCTCAAACACCACTGCCACAGCATCGGGTGTACGCTCCACCTGATCCTCAAATAACTGATGAATACATTTATCTTGGGGATAGTCTACTTGAGTATCATTCCACTCAACTAATAACTGCCGTTCCTCAAATTGTGTCAATAAAGATAATTGGTCAATTCGTTGCTGAGGATTTGCCACAATTGCTTCGAGCAAAGTTACAAAATGCCCCATCATCCGCGCGATCGCACTGTCATCAAATAAGTCAGTGTTGTAGTTCCATGTACCTTTGAGTGAGCCAGGTTCCTCAAGAATAGTTAAGGTTAAATCAAAGGCGGCTCCTTTAGACCCTGAAATCATTGATTCCAAAATCAAACCATCGATATCCATCTGGTGAGAGCGATCGCAGACTAAGGCTACCTGATAGAGTGGCGAAAAACTGGGGTTGCGGACAGGTTGCAGTTGCTCCACCAGTAGGGGAAAGGGATAATCCTGATGCTCTAGAGCATTTAACACACAAGAGCGCGATCGCCCCAGCAACTCTTCAAAGGTGGGATTTCCCGAAAGGTCTCCTCGCAAGACCACAGGATTAGTAAAATAACCGACAATATTTTCAAACTCTGAACGTCTCCGATTCACCATTGGAGAGCCAATTAAAATATCTTCTTGATTGGTATAACGTCGTAATAGTATTTGTAGTGCTGTTAATAAAACCATATAGAGAGAGACACCCTCTCTCTTCGCCAATTCTGTGAGCAATTGCCACAGTTCTTCTTCAACAGTAAAAAAGCGGGAAGCACCATTATAGGTTTTGGTCTGAGGTCTTGGTCGATCTGTGGGCAAATTTAGCAATGGCAACTCACCAGATAGTTGTTGCTGCCAGTAAGTCCACAAACTTTCTCCATCTGAACTAGCGAGCATTTGCTCTGACCAGTTGATGTAATCTTGATACTGATAGTTTTGTGGTGATAATTGGGCTGCTACACCTGTGGCGTAGGCGTAGCCCGTCGTAGACATCGCTTTATACAAGGCGCAAAGTTCACCGATCATGATTTCTAAAGACCAGAAATCCCCCACTATTTGATGTAGCGTGATTAGGAGAATATGTTCTTTTGTTGCTAATTTATCGGTTGTAATATGGTTAATTAATAAATCAAACCGCAATATTGACCCCTGTTCTAAGTCGAAGGGGCGATCGCTTTTTTCTGAGAGCCAGTTGTTTACATCATCTTGGTCAAGATCGAAAGCTCCTTCGATGGTAAAGTCAACTTGCTGATTTTCGTGAACTGTTTGCACCGGTTCGCCGTCAATGGTAGCAAAAGTAGTCCTTAAAACTGGATGCCTTTCAACTAGAGCTTGTGCTGCCTGCTTCAGGGCTAGAATATCTAAATTTGTGACTAATTTTGCTGCGTATGTGGCGTTGTCAGCAGTACTGCTGGGTGCTAATTGATATAAAAACCAGAGTGCCTTTTGACCGTGGGAGAGGGGATAAGTTGCAGCTTGATTGCTACTCTGGGATAAAATTCGGATAATTTCTGGTTCAGATTGCTTAATTTCCCCCAATAACTCAGGGGTTAATGACTTTTCAGGCGATCGATAGTGCAGTTTGTCTCCATCAACCCACAGTTCAACGTTATTTGCTGAAAGATTTTCTAGAAGCTCTGTTAGATTCATAATTTTACTCTAATCGATGCTAATTTTAATAAGTTAATAATTTTCCTCTAATCTTGCTACTTTTAATAGCCTCTGTATGCGCGGTTATTTACAGGTGAAATAATAATTGTTTTCGTTCAAATATTCCTGATGTAGAACAGAAGCAACTAACTCATATTTGACTTTTGTGTTTGCCTCTCTATTACTACACAATCGTCTACTCTAGTTCATGGCAGTTTCCGCTTCCATCAATTCATTTTTTTTGCTGACTTGAATTCGCTAAATACTGGGTATGTTCATCTAACTACATTATTTCACCCTGCTTGAAGTCGATTTTTAAGAATTAAAATTACCTACCTATACTTTTAACAAAATTACAGGTAGGTATCAAATATTCTTATTCAACTATTTCAACTTTTTTTGGGATTTCCACTTCTAGAACATCAGTACCTATTTCTGTGCTAACTATATTTTTTAGCTTCGATTTTAGCTCCTCTGTAATAGATAAATCTTGAATTTCTTTGAGGAGAACTATCACTGATTCCTTTTTGCTCCGTTCTGCATAAATGCCCTTAAGAATTGCTTCAATTCCATATCCGGCTATAGTATCCCCGACAACAGTTATCAGACCAAGCAGGGCTATACCTCCTACGATCCCAAAGGGACCACCCCAGGCTGTGATAATAGCTGCAACTGCGGCAGAGCTACCTTCTGAGGCGATTAGGAGAATCACTAGGATTACGCCAGGAAGACCTAGCCCAGCCAGTTTTTTTACGATTTCATCCATCGAAGCTACCTGAAATTATTACAGTCTTAGCTAAAAATAAACTTAACATTGACGATAACTCCTGACACTTATTAGTATCAGAAATCTACTTTGCCGATGATGTATTTTATTAGACTTGAAGGAGAGTTTACTTTTAAATAAACAAACTCCGTTTATTTAAAGCTGTACTTTTTACTTTAACTTGTGAATTATCCCACCTTAGTCAACAAAATACAAGACCAATTAAGACAGTTAATGCAGACAGTTAAGCGGACAGTTAAGACAGTTAAGACAGTTAAGACAGTTAAGACAGTTAAGAGATATCCGCTCGGTAAATTGGGGTATAAAATCAATTCGCAATTCGCAATTCGCAATGACGCTCTCTACGAGACGCTAAAAGCGAACGCGGACTCGCTACCGCTGCGAAGAGAGCAATTAAACTAAGCCACCCACTAGGGGTGGGGTTTCAACCTACCTTGCGATACAAAGATTTTTTCGCTTGACTTCGGGCGAGGTTTTGAACCTTTACTTTTTCGATAAACAAAAAATTAAAATGTAAATTAGTACATACTGCGTTATAGAATATGACACATGGCGCAAAAATCATCTGCTGAGAACTTAGTATCTGCATTGATGCAAGCTATGGACACCAAGGAGATCGCAGTCGATGAATTAATGCGTAGGAAAGTAGAAATATTCGGCTAAATATACCTTCAAAAGCAGGTTTATCGACTGGTGATAAAAGCCTATCATTCTCCAAAAAGCTCAACAATTACACTGGGAAAATTTGCTACTTCATTTATGGCTACAATACTTAATTGGTAAGGACTTGAGCCTTAACACTACTACCATACTTCCATATCACTACCTTACTTATTACGTAAAATCTCAGTTTATTTTCAGAATATGGCAACTCAAGTAGTTCAAAATCAATCTTTAAAGAATACTTATTCAGCTTTTACTCAATTTTGGGAAAATGTCAAAGCGATCGCAGGTCCTTACTGGTATCCAACGAAAGCAGGGGAAAGAGCATTCTCAGACGTAATTCGCGTATGGGGAATGCTGATTCTCCTAATCTTATTAATAATTACGCTTGTAGGAGTAAATGTTTTTAATAGCTTCGTTCAGCGCTATTTACTCGATCTCATGATTAAAGATAAGGATCTTCCTAAGTTTCTTGATGCCTTATTACTTTATGGTGGAGTCCTCGTATTAGCAACGCTCTTGGTAGGGTTTACTAAATCTCTTAGAAAACAAATCGCTCTGGATTGGTATCACTGGCTAAATAATCACATTTTATCAAAATATTTAAGCAATCGAGCCTATTATAAAATCAACTTTAAATCTGATATTGATAATCCAGATCAACGTCTATCTCAAGAAATAGAACCCATTGCCAGTAATGCTCTCAGCTTTTCAGCTACTATATTAGAAAAAGTACTGGAGATCACGATATTTTTAATAATTCTTTGGTCAATCTCTTCGCAAGTTGCAGTGATTTTAGTTGCTTATACGATCGTAGGCAATTTGATTGCTGTTTACTTGACCCAAGAATTAAATAAGATTAATCAAGAAGAACTCGAATCGAAAGCTGATTACACCTATTGCCTGACTCATGTCCGCAATCATGCTGAATCAGTAGCTTTCTTTCGAGGAGAAAAACAAGAATCAAGTATCATTAACCGCCGCTTTAGTAATTTGATAAAAAACGCTAAACGCAAGATTGATTGGGAAAGAAATAAAGAGATTTTTAATAGAGGATATCAGGCTGTAATCCAAATATTGCCATTTATAGTATTCGGGCCTTTAAACATTAAAGGTGAAATAGATTTTGGAGAACTTAGCCAAGCTGCTTTATCCTGTAATCTTTTTGCTATGGCTTTGGCAGAATTAATCAATGAATTTGGAACTTCCGGACGATTTTCTAGTTATGTTGAGCGTTTATCTGAATTTTCAGATGCTTTAGAAGAAGTAACTAAACAACCAGAAAATGTCAGTAGCATTAAAACAATAGAAGAAAATCATCTCGCTTTTGAGAATGTCACTTTACAAACGCCTAACTATGAGCAGGTAATCGTTGAAGATTTATCACTTGATGTTCGACCAGGAGAAGGTTTATTGATTGTTGGGCCTAGTGGTCGAGGTAAAAGTTCTCTGCTAAGAGCGATCGCTGGTTTGTGGAATGCGGGAACTGGTCGTTTAGTGCGACCTCCTTTAGAAGAAGTCTTATTTTTACCTCAACGTCCTTATATCATCTTGGGAACTTTGCGTGAACAGTTACTTTATCCTAATACAAATCGTCAGATGACCGATGCAGAACTCAAAGAAGTTTTGCAACAAGTCAACCTGCAAAACTTACTTAGTCGAGTCGATGGCTTTGATACAGAAGTTCCTTGGGAAAATATATTATCGATAGGAGAACAACAACGCCTTGCTTTTGCACGACTGTTAGTTACTCATCCTAGCTTTACTATATTAGATGAAGCAACCAGTGCTTTAGATTTGGAAAATGAAGGAAGGTTATATCAACAGTTACAAGACACGAAAACAACATTTATCAGTGTTGGGCATCGGGAAAGCCTGTTTGATTATCATCAATGGGTTTTGGAACTTTCACAAGATTCCAGTTGGCAGCTTGTGACTGTACAAAATTATCGAAATCAAAAAGCAGTTGTCACTATTCCTTCCACAAATCCTCAAAGAGAAATAGATGATTCTTCTCAAGATAAATCCCTAATTAAAGCAGAAATAAGCACAATCGAAGGATTTTCTCATAAGGAAATGAATGAACTAACGTATTATTCTATTACTACTATTAGAAGTAAGGCAAGCAAAGGGGAATTTATCACTAATAGGGACGGCGTTACCTATCGCTATGATAAAGATCCTAATGTGTTGAAATGGGTGAGAGTTTAGCGGCTACCATCCGTGAGCGGCTAATTTGTGATTCTGGGCGTAACTTTACAAAACAACATATTTTTAACAGGGGACTTCCAAAGAATAAATTATTCCAAGAAAAACAAGAGACAGATTTTCTCAAGAATGATAATCATTATTGGTGATGGAATAGTTTATTTTCTGGTATCGGTTCGCAGACTAAGTGAAAAATTCTCAACGGAATAATAAGGTTTCTGGCTTGTGTTGTCGCAGACTATTTGAAAATTTCCTTGGACTGCCCTTGCCAGAATAAGCTCGTGGTTCGCCCCATAAACACAAATTTGAACGCAACCGGACTAGAATATCGACTGCAATGTTAGCTGTCTTTAAGACAAAAGGCTTTTCTTGATCGTTCTCCATCTGATAATGATAATCGAATAAGGGGGTGGGAGAGCTTCCTCACCCTTGATCAGAGCATCCAAATATTCTTGAGGCACGCCAAGCGCGATCGCTAACCCTTGAAGTGTCCTACGATTAATTTTAACCGCAATTCTCATTTTGAAAACAAAAGAAGATAAAGTCCTCTTGTTTACATAGAGGACTTCTGTCTAATTATGATTTATTTGAAAGATAATCATGATAATTAGCTGAAGAGAAATAATTTAAAAATCTGCCCATGAAAAATAGATTTCAACTTATAAATATAGCTGAAACTCAGACTTACTTTGTAAATCCTCTCAATCAATAATCTTTACCTCCTCTCAAAAATTTGACATTTTTAACTAGAATTTACTTTTGTGAGAGGCACGTATTCAGTAAGAATAAATAAGAAAAGCTCCGACCAATTTTTAAACCAAATAAACTTTAATAAGGTACGAATATCATTAAAGAAATTAGTTTTAGTTGCTAATAAATCACGAACTTTCTGATAGGCAGAATTGACTAAATCTAAAACAGGATGAAATAAAAAAGCTAGTAAATTTAAAGACAATAAGAACTCGCACAGATGATTTTGACCATGACCAAAGTTATGCTCTAAATTATAACCGTGATTTTTTAGAACGTTATTACCTTCATTCTCAACTTTCCATCTACTGCGTCCAGCTTTGACAATTTATTCAACATTATTTTCAGTGATTTTATGATTAGTTATCCAATTATTTCTGTAGATAATTTTCTGTGTTTTCTCATTAATAACAGTCACTTCACACCAATTAGCTTCGAGACTTGAGTCTCCATTTCGTAAAGGAACTCTAGAAGCATAACGATAACGATAAATTAGATTTTTTCGCCCATCCCATTGTTTCTTTTCAACAGTTGTAACTTCTCCACTTCTTTCTAAAAATTCTAGCCATTCATATAAAGTTTTATGTGACGTTTCCAGACAAACAAAAATAAAATTATAACCTTGTTTTAGCAGCAAGGTACAAACAGGTTGGCGAGAATACAAGTCATCCCCTAAAAGGGTTACAGGATAACCATACTTATTCTGATGATTCTTATTCAACCATCTTTTAACAGCCGCATTTTCACAATCTTCTTTTTGATGTCCATCTTGCTTTTTAATAAATTCTGGTTCTAAATTAATCACTTGTTTTTGATTAGGAGAAACCACAACAGGTGTGACACAGCCATGAAAATAAGTTGTAGTTCCGTTTCGATGATTACGACAATTACAATAAGGACAATTAATTTTTTTAGATGAAAAATATTCTGTACCATCTAAAGCTATTAGAATTTCTCCATCCAAATCGTGTTTTGTCTGAACTGAAATTGGGTAAGCAAGCTACTGGGTATAAAACTGCTCAGAAGGTTCTCAATCGGTTCATTTCTGAACTAATCGGTTCAGTTTAGCTGTTTGGGGAATTCGCCAACGGTATCAGGATCGCTACGTAACGCCCGTCTTTGGTGATGCTAAAGAAGGAATGCACCATAGTCGGCTGGTCGGGAGTTGCATAGACCAGCCGATCCTTCGCTTGGGGCGTACCGAGCGCATGAAAATAGACGGCATCGGCATGATTTTCCACGCTTGCCTGGGATGCTGCGCCCTGCTTCCCTAGCTATCTAATTGGTATATCATGGCTTGAGACTCAAGTACAGTGCGAAGTTCCTGATGTTGATTTACTAAAACTTGTATTGCGCTAATTGGATCGTGGTGAAGGCGACGTTTACGTTGGCGAG
>NZ_NOLK01000232.1:0-8519 GCF_002245985.1 Nostoc sp. 'Peltigera membranacea cyanobiont' 232 | reverse complement strand
CATTTACCGCCTCGATTTGACAGCACCTACAAAAATAGCGATCGCAGCGAAGCGTCCACTGCTCTTAAGGTATTAATACCTGTAATGCTTATGGAATATAGCTTATAGCTTTTCTTAGTGCCATTCGGAGATTAATTAATAAATTTTAGATTTTAAATTAGCCCCATACCTCAAGGGAAGTAGCTAGGCGTAGGCGGAAATAAATTAAATTCAGCTAAAACGTCCTGCTGTTTCCATGTTTATCGCTTAGTTTTTTGGCACGCGGCGCGGTTACACCGCGCCATTGCTTGTGACAGATGCGTAAGTCCTGTCTATAATTAAAGCCAAAATTTAGAATTTATACTTCATGCCCAACAAATAATTAGGGTAGATTACTGATTTTTGTCCGATCGAAGTAGCCATACATTACCCGAGAAACTTGACGAATAAAATCCCTAGCCCTAATGTCATTATTCGGTCTACGCACGAAAATTCCTGCTAAATAACGCTTACCTGATGGCGTTTCAATGATACCCGCATCACCTAATACAAATCGTAGAGTACCTGTTTTATGAGCAATATTTGCACCAGAACCTAAGCCAGATGGGAGCAAACTTTTATTGTGACAACGAATCATAATACCCAAAACTTGGGATTGACTTGTATCAGAAATTAACTGATTATTTGTAACCAATGCCGACAGTCGTACCAAGTCTTTTGCACTAGTTTTATTAGTTCCTTTAAAGTCTCCAAGCATATTGTGAATCACAGTACTTTGTAATCCCCAAGTGCGAAACTTTTGATTTAATTTAGATGCACCACCTAATCGATCGATAATCATATTTGTAGCAGTGTTATCACTAATGGTCATCATCTTGGTTGCAGTTTGCAAGAGACTCAGCTTAGTTCCCACTCGTTGATACTGCATATCTCCAGAACCACCAGCGACATGTTTCCGTCGCATTATCAAAGTTTCACCTAGTTTGATTCTTCCTGCATCTACTTCCTGAAACAAAGCAATCAAAATTGGATACTTAATTGTGCTTGCGGCAGAAAAAGCTTTATCACCGTTAAAACTAAAATAATCCCCTGTTTGTAAGTCCATAAAAAAGATTCCGGGAGTGAGGAATCTATAGCGAGCCATTAATGCTTTAATAGGAGTTTTTAGTTCTGATATCTCGCGTCCCAGAGGAACTATACCAGTGAATTTAGAATTATTTATAGGGTTGACAGAATCTCCCAGAGGAACCGGAGGAATAAATTTCAGTTTTGGGAGTTGTAAATCAGAAATAGCCGGTTGATTTGCACTCCAGTCATTTACATTTCCAACTTGATTTGTGTTGGGATTCGCTTTTGCTGGGGATGATAGTAAAAGAATACTTGTAAAACTCAGTAACAACCAGCGTAGTTTCATGTAGTGCTGTGAGGATAGTGTTGGATTTATTTACAGAGATTTTCCGAAGAAGTTAATGAGATCCGGATTGATTGACATAGTAATTACTAAGATATCCCATGTCAACAGAAATTCGTAACAGATTCATTGACCTATTGAAAAAAATAATTATGCTAAAAAAACACAAGGTGGAATAGACAAAAGATGCTTAGATAACATTAATTAGTTATGTAATTATACAAGTACTAAGAACTAATAATTATGTTTTAATTTTTCTAGCAAATATTTATACAGGAATCATATTTGATTTTTGAAAAAATATAAGTTAGACGGAACGTCGTAACGCGCCATAAGCTTGGGGTGGTGCGTTACGCTACGCTAACGCACCCTACGCGTATTTCAAAAATCAAATACTAGTCCTATACATAGCGATGGTGAGAAAAAAGGATTCTGTCGTCAGCGCCGCACCATAACTGGACTCAGGAGAACTTAGCGATGCTGGTTATTTTACAGGTTTAAATTTTCGACTCTCGCCTTGATTTTAAAACAACACAGGCACAAAAGTTCTCTCGTAACATTCAACATTCATTCTTCTGTGATTTGCATTCCAAAATGCAAATCTACCGAGCGCGATAATGCCTAATGGTACGATAACAGAAGCATGAAAGCGTGAATACAAAACTCCTCATTTCTCCTCAAGAACTCACGTCCCTGTTAGCAGAAAAGTCATCACAGGCTGTCATTATCGATACGCGAACTCCCGAAGACTATGCTATTTCTCATATCCCTACATCCATAAATATTAGAGATTTTTTCACCTATCTTTTAGAGAATTCTTCCCCAGCAGGATTAAAGGAATTACAAGAGTATTTTGCAGAAATTATGAGCAAGCTGGGAATATCGGGTGTAGAACGATTAATTGTGTATGAAGATAGTTTAAATAAAGGTTATGGTCAATCTTGTCGAGCAGCTTTCTTACTGAAGTATTTGGGTTGCACTCAGGTATCTATTTTACAGGGAGGATATAGAGCGTGGCTGACAGAAGGATTGCCTACTAACGATGAAGTACCATTATCTGAAAGCAGCATATTTAGATTGCATCCCAATGCTGACATGATGGTGACTACTACCGAGATGTTGCAAGCAGTTACCAATCCAGCAATTATAAAATTAGATGTGCGCGATCGCAATGAGTGGTTTGGACTGAGTTCTTCTCCCTACCATGCTGATTTTTGTCCTCGCAAAGGTAGAATCCCTAACTCGGTATGGTTAGAATGGCATCGACTGATGAATTCGGAATCGGAAATCCCCACATTCCGTTCGCCAAGTGAAATTCTCGAAATTTGTCAGTCTCTAGGTATTACTTCAGAGTCTATTGTATACGTTTACTGCTTTAAGGGTTCAAGGGCTGCTAATACATTGATAGCCCTTGAAGAGGCGGGAATTTCTGCCAGAAATTATTTTGGCTCGTGGAATGAATGGTCGCGTGATTTCTCACTACCGATTGATAGTAGAGTTATCCAAGCAACAGAAAGTTAGCGGACTGATTTAAGCTGCATTAACTGCTTATCCAAGTCTATGAGATAATCTCTACCGTAAGCTCCATTTTCCAATCCTGTAACGAGATGATTGGGAATGTCTTGTGTAATTTCTTCGCTACAAGAACCGGCAGCTAAAGCGATCGCAGCTACTGTATCTACATCCCCGGTAAAAGCGATACAATCTTGTAAAAGTTCGCTCATACTGTCATTTCGGATTACCGCAGTAATCGCTGCCCTGGCACTCATCCAGCCTTTAGACTTTACTTTACCTTCCCACGGCTTATTCCATTCTCCAGATACATAACCTTTAAGAAACTTTCCTAATTTGCGTTTTGCTCCCAATCGATAGATAAAGTAATGCGACATTAGGGCGGCGGCAACGGCAGCATTGATCCCATCTGGTGTATTGTGGGTAATTGCCGCTTGAATTGTTGCCGCCTCAATTACTTTTTCTGGTGTGGCATAGATGCCAATGGGTGCTGCACGCATTGCACCCCCGCTTTTGTCACTATCAGGGTTAATTTTGCTTAAAAATTCTTCCCCATCCTGAATTTCTCCCAGAAAATGGTAAAAGCTTCGAGAATAACCTTCTCTTTCATCGCGTTTAAAAGCTCTAACAAAGCTATGGGCTAAAACTTCTGGTGTCCACGGTGCTTGAGCAACAATCACTTCCGCAATGGCAATGCTCATCTGGGTGTCATCGGTATAGCTGCCAGGAATGAGTCGAAAACGGGGATGTTGAACGTATCGACTCAAATCGTTGTTAACGATCGTTTCATCAGCATATTCAAAACCTGCACCGTAAGCATCTGCAATCGCTAACTCAAGCAGCATAAAAGTATTAAACTAAAAATGGACGCGCCAGAAAAAAGCTAGAAATTGATTTAGCATCTACTGGTTCTCCCTCCAGAATCGCTTTCTCTAATTCTTCGGGAGTCAAAAACACGGTTTCGATATCCTCGTCTGCATCTTGTTCTGGTGGTGTCTCCAGCTTTTCTAAATCTCGCGCCAGAAAAGCATAGATAATTTCATCAGAATAACCAGGCGCTAGGAAAAATTCGCCTAATTTGTCCCATTTTTTGGCAGTATACCCAGTTTCTTCTTCGATTTCGCGCTGTATTGTCTCCAAAGGTTCTTCCTTTGCTTCCAAAGTTCCTGCCGGAAATTCTAATATCCGTCCCTGAATTGCAAAACGATACTGGCGCACCAGTACAAGTTTACCTTCTGGTGTCACCGGTACAGCTAGAGCGCCACCAGGGTGACGAATACATTCCCATTCTCCTTCCGATTTATTAGGCAAACGCAAGCGATTGACTTCAAAATCAAACTTGCGTCCTTTATGAAACAGGCGTTGTCTTAGTAGTTGTGGTAATTCTCTACCTAATGGCATAGTAAAATCTGATTATCTGTTAAGTACAGAGGTGATATCAGTGTTCTTCTGTGTTTAAGGATGGTAATTTTAATTGCCCATCAATTAAACATACATCAGAACAGTGTACCTCTTTCAGCAGTCCTTTAATAACACACCCAGAAACTGGTTCTATCCAATCTGGGGCAATTTCTGCCAGTGGTACTAACACAAAGGCCCGATCCCGCATTCGTGGATGGGGAATTTGGAGATTTGGTGTATCCAGTATAAAGTCATCATATAATAACAAATCCAAATCCAGGGTCCGCGGCCCCCAGTGTTCTTGACGCACACGCCCAAATTGTTGTTCAATTCCTAACAAAATTTCTAATAACTGCTGGGGTAGCATCTCTACCTGCAATGTGACACAGCCATTTAGATAATCTGGCTGTGGTGGCCCCACAGCTTTGGTTTGGTACCAATTGGATCTAGCTTCTAAAATAATTCCTGGGGTTTGGGCTAAAGTTTTGATAGCTGCTTCTAAAAGCGTCTGGGAATCGCCGATATTACTACCAAGGGCGACGGCGCTTCTTTTCGGCTGAGTGTAGGCGTAGTCCAACCCAGGCATTGCACTCTCCTTATGTAAGCTATTTTCGGAATGTCTTTGTGGATACTTCTATGTACTTATATTCCGAATAGTTAGTAAAATTGCAGCATTTGTTACAAAACTAAATTAACTAAATCTAAAAAACATTATTTTATGGATGAATCTAGTTAATTATTTATAGGATATTATACTAACACAATGGTGGTGCTATAACCCCAAAGCTGATTGATGGTGGTTAGATATTTACTACTTTGAGCGAGGAACTGACGTGGGGAAGCTTACCTCCTGGTTCAAGCGAAGACCAACTAATTTGAGTGACTCTGGACAAGGAGGAACAAATGAGAGCTTACCACCAGCACATCTGGCGCAGAAGAGGCAGTTACTGAGCAAAATGAAAATTTTACCATCTAGAATGAAGACCAATCAGGCAACTGGCGGTAAACCACTCTATCGTCGCATCTGGTTTTGGGCAGGTTTAGGTGTAGGTGGTGGGATAGTTGCCTTCATCTACGGCATCAGTCTAATAGACCGCACTTTGCCAAATCAGTCCGAGTTGAATGCTGTCTTGAGAGAGCAAACACTGACGATCAAAGCTGCTGATGGAAGTATATTACAACAACAAGGTGAAGCGACCAGAGAACAGTTAAAGCTAGAACAAATACCAGATAATTTAAAAAAAGCTTTCATCGCCTCAGAAGATAGAAGATTTAAGCAACACAATGGAGTCGATCCGCAAGGGATTGTGAGAGCAAGTTTGAATAATTTGCGATCGCAAGGTGTAGTAGAAGGTGGTAGCACCATCACCCAACAGTTAACGCGGATTCTGTTTTTGAAACAAGAACAGACAATCTGGCGCAAACTCAAGGAAGTCCGCCTCGCCCAAAAAATGGAGCATGAGCTAACCAAAGACCAGATTCTAGAGCGTTACCTGAATCTGGTTTATTTGGGATCGGGAGCTTATGGTGTGGCAGATGCAGCCTGGGTATACTTTAGTAAATCGCCAGATCAGCTTTCTCTTGCAGAAATGGCAACGATTGCGGGATTAGCTCCTGCTCCTAGCTTATACGCCCCAGACAAAAATCCCGAAGCGGCAATCCGGCGGAGAAATCTGGTATTGCAACGGATGCAAGAGGATGGAGTTGTTACACCAGAGCAAAGACAGACAGCAGCCCAAGAGCCACTAACCCTCAAAAGCAGTTTACCCAAGCGAGTGCAAGTAGAATCACCCTACTTTACCAGCTATATCCAAAAAGAATTGCCGAAATACGTTTCTTCTAATGTGCTAAAAAGTGGGGGTCTAGTAGTGGAAACTACGTTGAATCCGACTTGGCAGAAGGTAGGAGAAGAAGCAGTTGCCAAAACACTGCGAAATCAAGGACGCTGGGAGAACTTTAAGCAAGCAGCAATGGTGGCTATTGACCCCCGAAATGGCGAAATTAAGGCAATGGTTGGGGGAAAAGACTTTGGTAAAAACCAGTTTAATCGTGTAACCCAGGCACAACGGCAGCCAGGATCGACATTTAAAGGGTTTGTATATGCTACTGCGATCGCTAGCGGTAAAAGCCCCTACGATACCTATGAGGATGCACCCCTTGTAGTAGATGGTTATGAACCAAAAAACTATGGTAAAAACTTCCACGGTTCAATGAACATGCGAGATGCCCTCACCCGCTCTATTAATATTATTGCGGTGAAGGTATTGATTGATGTGGGATTTGCCCCAACGATTAAACTTGCCCATGATATGGGGATAAAATCTGAACTCAAGCCCACCTACTCCTTGGCTCTCGGCTCCAACGAAGTGAATCTGCTAGAGTTGACCAGCGCTTATGGTTGCTTTGCTACTCTTGGATTGCACACAGAGCCTCATGGTATTACTCGCATCCTCAACCGCCAAGGCAAAGTGATTTGGTCAGCTAATTTCAAGTCTCAACGGGCCGTTGACGCTGATAGTGCCGCCATCATGACTTGGATGCTACGCAACGTCGTAGAAGCCGGAACTGGTGGCGCTGCTCAATTAGATAATAGACCAGTTGCCGGCAAGACCGGCACCTCCGACGAAGCCCGCGATTTGTGGTTTATTGGCTACATTCCCCAGATGGTGACAGGGGTGTGGTTAGGTAACGATAATAACCGCCCCACAGATGGTAGCAGTAGTAGCGCCCAATTGGTAAGTCATTTGCTCGACCCCCAACCAGGTGAGGTGATAATTGATGTCTGTGCTGCACCAGGTGGTAAAACAACCCACATCGCTGAGTTGATGGCAGATAAGGGAAAAATTTGGGCTTGCGATCGCACTTCCTCTCGTCTTCGCAAACTTCAAGAAAATTCTCAACGCCTGAATTTACAATCTATTCAAATGTATACTGGCGACAGCCGCCAATTTAACCAATTTCAAAACACCGCAGACCGTGTATTACTAGATGCTCCATGTTCTGGACTAGGAACCATGCACCGTCATGCTGATGCTCGTTGGCGACAGACACCAGAATCTGTCCGGGAACTTTCGGTGCTGCAAAAAGAATTGCTAACACATACATCAACTTTTGTCAAACCTGGTGGTGTATTAGTGTATGCCACCTGTACATTGCATCCAGCAGAAAACGAAGAAGTGATTTCGGCATTTTTAGCTGAGTCACCTGATTGGCAAATTGAGTCTCCGGCAGGCTTTGAGTTACCTGAATTTGTCCGTAGCGCGCCTCAAGGTTGGTTTAAAGTCTGGCCCCATCAACAAGACATGGATGGCTTTTTTATAGTTCGCTTAAGAAAAACCAATAATTCCGAATGAATACTGTTTAGGATTGTACGATTTGGTGGAGGTCTTAATCTACCAGAGGAGGCAGCAATGGTTAGCCCTTCCAATGTCAAAAACTTAGTTAAAATCCTGATTGGAGCCGCCTGGATTGATGGCAGAATCCAGCCGGAAGAACGGCAATATCTCCGTGAAATAGCCCAAGCAAAAGGTTTGGCTAACGATCCAGAAATTAAGCCTTGGCTGTACGAATTAGTTCCTGTACAGCCAAAAGAGTGCTATGAATGGGTGCAGGAGTATTTAGGCGATCGCCCAAGTCTTGAAGATTGTGAAAATCTGATTGAAGCCATCAGTGGCTTAATTTATAGCGATGGTGAAGTTGCCGTCGAAGAAGCCAGACTCTTGACGGAATTGCAGGATATAGTGAAGCCGAATGATTCAATTCAACCGGCTCACACTGCACTTCTTAAACAAATTCAAAAGCTTTACCGTCGTTGGGTTGAAGTGCAAAACTAATCACAGTTAAAAGTTCATAGTCTAATGACTAATGACTAAATTATGACTTCGGTTCACCCAGACCCGGAGTTTCTTCTTTATCAACTTTAGGTACAAAATCAGGACGCTCTTTGCTTTCCCAACCTGCGGGGCGTTTCGAGTTGTACCAAGCTATTGAACCAATGGTTACAGCAGCAATAAAACCGACGACATAGACCAAAGTGAAAGCATAAGGAAACTGCCCACCACCTGTTGCGACTGAATCTGCTGCCTGCATCAATATATGCATGAGTATATTCTCCAATGTTAAGTAACACTACTTGACACACTATAGAATGAGCGTATCACTTAACATCCTCCCCTAGTTTAGTTTTAGCAACTTCATATTGCATAGAAAAGGGTAG
>NZ_NOLK01000231.1:0-8568 GCF_002245985.1 Nostoc sp. 'Peltigera membranacea cyanobiont' 232 | reverse complement strand
GTAATCTTCTAATACAAACGTTCAGAAATGTAAAAACAGAAAAATCCTAAACTGCTCTTTCTGTCTGGATTGCTGGTGTTACAATGGCTTAACACCTTGAAAGGTTTGATAAGATTACTATTAGGGACATTAATTAGGCGGTCAACCCAATTCCCCAATTCCAAGTGAATAAAAATCAGAAAACCTCGGTATCCCAACGGGACACGGGGTTTTCACCTTTTAGCCTATTTGTACTTGGCTAACCAAGCCCTGACAAACTCGGTTACTTCCTCCTCTTGAATAACAAACGCAGTCCCTTTTCTCCTGAAAGCCAGAATTTTCATACTTCCTACCTCCGAATAAAGATGTTCATTGTGAGTATTAGCCGCCTTGGTAGGAGGCCATAGGACTAAAACTTTTGCTGTGGGAGTCTTTTGAGCTTCACGGGAGGACATCAAAAACTTATCTCTGTTCTTGTTGAGCCACTTCTCGTAATCTGCTAACTCCACAAGTGGGCAGGGTTGCCACAGTTTTAGTCCATTCTTGTCTTTGCGCTTGACCTGTAAAGTCTCTCTAGCTTCGTTGTAGACAATTTCTCTATCTCCTTTTGACCGGATGGAGATAAACAGGTGAGTTATTCGTGGAAATCTCACAAACAAGTCGATAGGGTTGTTGTTTTCTACCGGAAGTGTTGGGAAAACTTGCACTCCTTCGTTTTCAAACTCATGGAAAATTGAGGTTCCTAATTTTTCTAATCGTGCCAGTTTTTGAGTTACTACCAACGGCTTGTAAGCCAATCCAAAAATTAACCAACCTAACGGATGCACGACACCACCCGTACCTAGCGCAAGACTACCAGCCGCTAGAGCAACGGTGGATTGATAGTCTATCGCCTCCCTAATTTTTTCAAACGCTGCTTGGTTGTGCAGTGGGAGTTGAAAATCGCTTGGTAGGTCTTTCACTGTTAACATTGGCGACATCAAAAATAATGATGTGAAATTAATACGATCTGTACCGATACAAATGCTTGACACTGCATTTTTGAAGCAATAGCCATTCTAATGGCAGTGACGGCAGTGTTAGCGGGTTGATTTCAGTAATGTTCATGCTGTGTCCTTGCCTTTTTTGGGCGACTGATGTTCGCCATTTTCAACGTATTGCACAACAAATTCAATAATTGCTTCATTCATATTTTTTCCGTTTAATGCACAACTAGCTTTAAACCTGTCCCTTAACTCTCTAGTAGGAAAAGTTACTTTCAATGTTGCGACAGGTTCATCTTTATTTTCTAGCTTACTCACTTGGGATATTTATCGCTAATACATTACTTATCCCAAATTACCCGTTTTAGCAACAAAATACTAAAAACGGGATACTTGGGATTTAAGATGTATTTGCATTAAACATCCCTTATGGGATATAGTATCATCATCAAGCCAAAAACAGCCACTCAACAAAGGCTAGAGTTGCCGGAAAGTGATGCTATGGCTTGCCCCCAACTGGATATCTGGATTTGTCTAGATTTAGCTAAAAATCAACGTCAAGCCAGAAAAAACAAGACTTTAACAATCATCTGAACCATGACAGCTATATATTCCAATGCCAAAAACTGGCTAGTTCAGGCAGACTTGTTAGCCAAATCCGGGCTAACTGACCTTATCGCCGGAAAAGATTCAGGTGCAGGGTATGGCAAGGCAATCATCGGTGATTTTTCCATCATGATGCCAGCCGCATACTCACTAGTTCGCAACCGTAACATCATGCACCACGAAACCATCTCAAAAGATGGGGCATGGCTGCGATATGTAGAAGGTTCACGCCTGGACTTAAAAAACGTTCAATTCTTTTGGGGCAGTGCTGCTCTAGCGCAAAGTGACCATACCTTGCTGCACGAGGACAAAGCCAAAAAAGCAGAACTGGCACTAGAAAGCATTCTTGCAGACTTAGCAGTTCTGAATATTCCCGATGGGGTCAAGCTTTCGATTAGTTTGAGCAATCACAACCCAGAACGCTGGGCAGATGAAATTAAACGCCGAGTAGAAGGGGTTCACACCTTTGAACATCTGCACCCTGTAACTCGTTCCATTGTCACCAAGACAGTTGAAATCGTGGTGACAGGCATTTATCCCGAAGGATTTGGAAGCATTGCTCACTGCTTATTCGGTGAAGCATCCCTGGTACTTGACCCCTCAGAATTAGCGATCGCACTCGATATCGGTTCATCGACTTGGTTGATTACCGTGTTCAACGGCAGTGGTGCAGTGATTGACCGTCACTTGATTGAGGGTGGTTGCGGGGAACTGCACACCATGATTGCAGAAACCCTCGACAAGCGAAACGACCGAGTAAGTCTGCTGTCCAAGGATGTGAAGCACTCACCCAGCTTGGTGAACCAGGGCATTCTAGAAGGGACTTTCACTTATGGAGGCAACCACCTCACAGGTAAAAAGTTTGAAACCGAGTACAGCCAGTGCCTAGATGAATGGTGGAGTAGCAGGATTGAGAAATTCGCCAACTTTGTGACTGCTGGTAATTACCTTGATAGAGCGAAATACCTTGTCGCCTGGGGTGGGGGTGTTTCCTTGCCCGTCGTGGATCAAAACTTAGCCGGTTTAGGTTTTGTGATTTTGAATAATCCCCAATTTATCAATGCCTTGGGGTTGAAGCTATTAACTCAAATATCTTTGGGAGCCTGATCAATGAATTACGAATCTCGGCGTATAACCATCTCCTACCTAGCAGTAATTGAATTGTGCAAGATTTTTGATTTACCCCAAGATGCACCAACACAAGCATTATCAGCAGGTGTAGAGAAGCTGATTTTTCAACACGGTAATGTACAACCATCGCCCAAAGTTGAAACACCGCAATCTACACAGCCCAATAAATCGGCACTTAGCGCAATGGTCACTAATTTCAAAGGGGCAGCATGAGCAGAACCACATTAAGAAACACGGTTTTAGGCATTGGAGCAACAGCAGCAGCGTTAGCCCTTAGCTACTTCGGAGTGCAGTACTTCGGTCGTAACAATATGTTCACCATCGCCGCAGCCGTGGGTGGTGGAGGTGCAATCAGCTATGTACTACAAAAACCGAACCAGCCACAATCCCCAAGTAATCAGCCAGAACCTCAACCCACACCGATGAAAACCCAAAGGAAAGGGAAGAAGTTGTGAGATCGCAAACATGATGCAGACACAACCCCAGAAGGGGACTAGCTCTCATCATCAGTAGTTCGGTTTAAGTATTGTATAGAAAATAGGAGGAATTATGTCACAGTCAGGGTTTGAGGCGCTTAAAGAAATGATTTCTAGAAACCTCGATAAAGGTAAAAAAGGGGAGACAACCTTTCATGGTGAACCGTCTGAAAATGTCAGTCCAATTTTAAGGGCAGCTAGCGAATTAGATTTAGAGCAACACACTGTTTTGAAGCCAAACGGGGAGACTTACAAAATCACTCTCAAGCGAAAGAATTAGAACTTACGTGATAAAAACCCAGAGGAAACAAACAAGTCATGAGCGACCAAGACACTGTGCAAACACAGCCATCGCTAACAACTACCGAAATCATGACCATCATTCTCGGTTGCGAACAAACTCTTAGGTTCGTGCAAGCATCCCCAAATTATCAACAAATCGAAGCGTCCGAAAGGTTCAGTACATCGAATGACCTAAAAATAGGTGATGCAGTGCAAGCCTTGATGGAGATTCACGAAGCGATTCTAAATATCGAGTTTTATTCGCAAGTTTGAGGGAGCAAATGTTAGAAACGACAACCTTAGTGCGTAACCATTTGTATGAATTTCGCGGTCAACAACTGCGCTACAGCCACCAGTCTAATTGTCGAGTCAATGCCCCTTTCATTTTCAATGACTCGAAAGGCAGAAGAAAAGAATTAAGCCAAAACCAAGTCCAGAGAGAGGTTTTTGAACTTGTTGAGTTTTGTGAGAACTGATGATGAAGCGATCGCACCTGCCGGCAAGCTTGGCGATCGCCTAATCAGGATGTATCTCTCGCCGCAAAACGAAAAGTACATAAGGATCTTAACAGCATGGCACTTGATTACAAAAATCCCAACGATTGGGGACGCTCACCTCTGACCGACTCCGCCCTAAGAAAGCAGCAATTCAAAGCGGAAAATCCTGAAGAATGGGCAGCAATGATCTCAGCAGATATTGAGGCACTTTCCACACCGCTAGAAGAAAGTGAAGATTACCCACCTTTCACCGGAACTGAATTCTTAGCAACTCATTCAACCATTGATGACCATCCATACTCTGCTGCATTTGGTCAATTCTTGGGCAATGGGATTGATGCGGACATTGCAAATATATTGGCGTTTGGTGACAACAGATTTGATTTAATCTCTGATGATTTAGATGACCCTGTAAGGCAACTAGCAACGAGAATTTATAACCGATTTGAAGAGATGGGTTACTGGGATGAATTGCCCCAAGAGTCCAGCGATATCAACTACGACAACATACCTTATTAGGAGAATAACGCAATGGACTTTGCAATACGTAATCCGGTAGTTGGTCATAGTTCGCATATCGACGAGAAAGCGCAATCTTGGGGAGGATTTGAGTCTGATATTCTGGGCTATCTCTCTGATATAAATAAGCTCGAACAGTTTGCCGATTATGCGAATAATGCCCAAGAGTTGAGTGACAGATTAGAACCATTTTTGGACAATGCCAAGGTCGTCTTTGAGGCGATGGAGAAGCTAACAAAAGGTCAGGTAACTTGGACTGAACTTCGCAAACAATACGGCTCTCATGTAGCGGGTGCAATTGGTAAAATCCGTAAACTTAACGCTGAATTTGACAGCGAAATGAGTAAAGTAGATGCCCAAGATAGAGCCGACTTGTTGCGAATTGACCAAAAACGCAAACACGCTTTAACCGAAGTTGCAGCCCAATTGCATCAAGATTTACAAGCTGAACTTTGGCGGCATGAAAATAAAATCAGCAGCATAGAAAATAAGCAAACTGTGCAAGCTGAGAGGCAGGCAATTACTACGGGCTTAAGAGAGAAACGCCAACAACTTTTAGCTCGTGCAAGGTTTGGCTCACGGGCATTAGAGCCAAATCAAACACCCCAGGAAGTCATACCAGTTACTAGCCAAAATCATGCACCTGCGTCTAGTGTTTCTGTAACAGGAACAGTTCGCGGTTGGGGTGCAATGTTGGGTAATTTATGGCAGAAGTTAGGCGAGAGATAATCAATTAATTAGGTAAGGCTGATGCTAGTAAGGAAACGAAATGAAGATCCTCATAGCGTCAGCCCTTTCTTGCATGAAGGGCTGGCCCAGAAATCACAACAACAACATCAGCAGCATCAACAACATGAACAGCCACAACCACTGCCAGAAAATAACAGAGGTAGAACATTTAGACGTGCTGGTAACGCCTGTGAAATTGTCGCTGGCAGTTGTTTGAATAGTGCAGTAATTTTCACCTTTCACCTGTTGCAAGTTCACCCAGTTGGAATGTTCCTTGCTGTGGGAACTGCACACCTGTACTTTACTGCCACTGCAACAGGTGAAGGCTTTAATAATTTCGTCACTAATTTAATGACTGGTTGCAGTGCATCACTGGCGTTATTGTGTGCGCTTTCCGAACCAATTAGTGAATGGAATGAAGCGAGAACTTCTACACAAACAGCTAATACTTCAATTGAGTCGGTTTATAAGCCAAAAACTGCTGAATCTTCAAGTTGGATGGATGGTGCAGGTGTGGCGATATTCGTAGCACTATTAATGATTTTTCTATTTGGTGGAAGGAAGAGTAAATGAATTATTTAAGTGACAAACATAAACAGTTATCCGAGTCGCAACAATCGGGTTTAATGTTGTGGTTTGGTCAGTTACCAATGGATAAGAAAGCTGTTGCCATTGGGTTGAGTTTGACTGTGGGAATTAGCTCGGCGGCGATGGCTTGGAAAGGGGAGTCAAGCGACCGCATTTATTTCTGCGTTCGGACTCCCCAGAGAAAATTGGTATGCCAGGATCAGAATAACAGACCATTTCGCATGACCCCATTTTATTGGTCACAGTGGAAGAGTGATGGAATGCCGCGCCAAATAGTGCGTAACCCAGCTATGGGCGTTAATGGACTGGTGAAAGCGACTAACCCATATAAGCCGTTTTGGGCGTTTGGCGGATTCCTGGGATTTGCGCTTGCGGGGTGGATGCTGAGGCACTGCCAAGATGAGGAGAAGCAGAGAGCAGTTTTTGAAGACATCGCCCAAAAACGGGATGCGGCGAAAGCAGAGATGGCCGCACGTTCCGAGTTAATAGAGAGTTACCGAGATGTTGCGATCGCAGAAGTCCAACTACAAGCAGACTTGGATCTAGTGGCCAATGATCGCACTGTGGATATCCAAAAAGCTGAGATTTACGCCCACACGGAAATTGAAGTTACCCAAATGGAGGCAACTGATGCCATTTTTGAGGCGCAAACGGCTAGGATGACCGAGCAACAGAAGGCAGATTACATTAAGCAGCTACGTGAGATGAAAACGCCTTATTTGCAAGGTAGCCAGACTTTAGCGCGGACGATTGACCCCAACGACAAGGTTACTGGGGCAGACAGCCAAGCGATTGCCCCTAGTGACAAATATCGCTGGATCAACAACACCATCGGCTACCCCACTTTGATATTTGGTGGCATGGGTGCGGGTAAATCCTGGACTACTAGAGAGATTATCTGGAAGAAAGTACAAGCTGGGTGGAACATCGTAGCGCTTGACCCGCACGGAACTTCGGTAGAGTGGCGCGGAGTAAAGCTAATTACTGGCTACAAAGAAATAGCCTCGTTTATGCAATGGTACATGGATGAAATGCGCCAGCGCTATGAAGATTACCGCAAGAGTGGATTGACAGAAGAACAGTGGACAGAACAGTTAAGAAATAGCGGCAAGATGCTATCAGTTATCTGTGAAGAATTTACAACTTGGACAGATAACATAGTTGAGCCAATGCCAGACGATTTTTCGGATGAAAAATGGAAGCCCGACCCTGATTTTATTGGTAAATGGTTTCGCTGTGCCATGACTGAATCTCGCAAACAATTAATGATTCCTTTGTTTGTAGCTCACGACCGCACAATGGAGATTTTAGCCAAAGCCAAAGGCTTATCAAAACTTCGAGATGCTGCACTGTTAGAAGTACAATTAATCGCAACTATTGACCCAATCACCACAGAGGCGAAAGCTAGTGGTCAGGGCAAGATTAAATTACCTGGGCATGGGCAATGGATTGATATTGAACTGCCTAAACTCGACCACAAGCGAATTGATTTTAGGCTTGATGAATCTAGAACAGTTAATGACCCGCCAACCATCGATAAAGCTACTTTAGAGCGCATTTATGAATTGGAATTCAATCTTGGTAGCAAGGCAAGTGACACCCAAGATAAACCGAAAAAACTATCACCAATGGCGCAAAAGCTGTATGAATATCTCACCAGGACTGAACGAATTGAAGCTGATGTAAGAGAGTTTAAGGGCAACTTTAAAGTGGCTGGTGAGAGATTTACTGTGGAGCAAATCAAGGGCTGGATGTACGAGATTGTGGGCGCAGGATTGGCGGATTGGATTGGTGAAGGAATTATCCATCTCTTGCACGAAAAAGAATGATGGTGTCTGGCTCAAGGGACGTAAAAACAGGGCTTTTTGCGAGACATCAACCCCAGACACGGCAGACACCAAAAGCCTGAAACCCTTACATAGCTTAGACACTCCTCGGACACCAGTTCAGACACCGCAAGACACCACGGCAAGGGTTGATGTCTTAATAATGTCTGCCAGACACGACTAATTAATTTATTGAAATACCTGAATACTATGCACCCAATTGAGTTTAAGAAAAAGTGGCAATTAACTTACAACGATTTAGCACTCGTCTTAGGTTACGAAAATGATTTCACTGTCCGTTGTTGGGGGATAAATGGAGGGCACAAGCGCAACCCTCAAAAAGTGGTTTATGTAGCTTGTCGTCTTCTAGATGAAAAATGGTCAGCTGAGGGGAAAGTTATAGATTCTTACCTTTGATAATTTCTATCCGCGTCTCTGCTAATTAATTTATTGAAATAGCTGAATACTATGCACCCAATTGAATTGAAGGAAAAGTGGCAGTTAACTTATAACGAGCTTTCACTTGTTTTAGGTTATCAAGGTGATTATACTGTTCGTTCCTGGGGTACGAATGGAAGACACAAGCGCAATCCTCAAAATGTTGTTTATGTCGCTTGTCGCCTTCTAGATGAAAAATGGTCAACTCAGGGGAAACAAGTAAATTCTTACCTTTGATGCTTGTGTGAGTCGGGACAATTATAGTCAACTGTTTAACAAAGTCGCAAGTCGCAAGTCGCAAGTCGCAAGTGAAGAACTTTCAAACGGTTCAGTTTAAGTCCCCGGCTTCTATCAAGCCGCAAGTATGTGTTTGCGGGGTCTAAATCCCAGGGTTAGCGCGTCTCAAACCCTATTGACAGGTAGATTCTAGGAGAGTATTGAGTTTGGAAGAGCCGCAGCCAAAACAGAAACCATATACTGATCATTCATCGCAGCTCGCCGTGACTTTTGTCGA
>NZ_NOLK01000230.1:0-8798 GCF_002245985.1 Nostoc sp. 'Peltigera membranacea cyanobiont' 232 | reverse complement strand
GTCCCCTTGTCTCCCTTGTCCCCTTGTCTCCCTTGTCTCCCTTGTCCCCTTGTCTCCCTTGTCCCCTTGTCTCCCTTGTCCCCTTGTCTCCCTTGTCCCCTTGTCTCCCTTGTCCCTTGAATAGCCAATCTCAATGCCAACCATAAGTAGAAGTTCTCATATCGCTTCAGAGGGCTAAAACCATCCAAGGATATACTAGGCATGGGAATTAGCGACAAATCTTCTATCAAGCATCATCTGGGCAAAAATTAAAAATGGGTGAATTTACAGGTATTAATTTAACTAATAGTTGTAACTCACCATGACTCGATGTCTTAAAGAGCGGAAACATGAACTCAGGAATTGACCTCCAAGGAACTTTTATTGAATCCCTCCGGGATTTAGGTTTACCAGCAGGAACAGCCAAAGCGATTTGGATGCCCCTGCCAATGATACTGATGCTGATTGGGGCAACAGTGGGGGTATTAGTTGCTACTTGGCTAGAACGAAAAATTTCCGCCTCCGCACAGCAGCGAATTGGGCCAGAATACCAGGGGCCTTTTGGGTTGCTAGTGCCTGTAGCGGATGGTTTGAAATTGGTATTTAAAGAAGATATAGTACCAGCCAAATCCGATCCCTGGCTGTTTACCCTCGGCCCTATTATTGTTGTAATTCCGGTGTTTCTGTCGTTCCTGATCGTTCCCTTTGGGCAGAATATCGTTATTAGCAATGTGGGCATGGGCGTATTCTTGTGGATTGCCTTGTCAAGTATTCAACCCATTGGCTTGCTGATGGCTGGCTACGCATCTAATAACAAATACTCCCTCTTAGGGGGCTTGAGGGCAGCAGCGCAATCTATTAGTTATGAAATTCCTTTGGCATTGGCGGTGTTAGCGATCGCTATGATGTCTAATAGCCTCGACACCGTTGATATTGTCAATCAGCAATCTGGCTACGGCATTCTAGGCTGGAACATTTGGCGACAACCAGTTGGTTTTCTGATCTTTTGGATAGCCGCCCTAGCTGAATGCGAACGATTACCCTTTGACTTACCCGAAGCGGAAGAAGAAATCGTTGCAGGCTATCAGACTGAATACTCAGGCATGAAATTCGGTCTGTTCTACCTCGGTTCCTACGTTAACTTAATCCTTTCTTCCTTACTAGTAGCAATTCTCTACCTGGGCGGTTGGGATTTTCCTATTCCTCTCAACCTCATCGCTGGTTGGCTAGGAGTCAGTGAACTAAATCCCGTGTTCCAGATAGTAACTGCTGCTTTGGGAATCACAATGACCGTCTTCAAAGCCTATTTACTAGTGTTTGTCGCCATCCTGTTGCGCTGGACAGTGCCACGGGTACGGATCGATCAACTGTTAGATTTAGGATGGAAGTTTTTGTTGCCAGTTGGCTTAGTTAATCTTCTATTAACCGCCGCCCTGAAACTAGCCTTTCCCTTCGCTTTTGGTGGTTAGTCATTAGTCATTAGTCGTTAGTGAGCCAGCGCGGTCTTCTCCCAAAGGGAGAGGCTACGCCAAGGGGGTTTCCCCCATGAGTGACTGGCGGTAGCGACGTAGGAGCGTCGCGTCACCCGTAAGAGTCATTAGTACAAATGACTAATGACCAAGGACAAAGGACAAGGGACAAATAACGCTGATAGCTTATAAAGAGAGAGTGAAACACAATGCTCAAGTTTCTAAAACAAGTTGGTGATTACGCCAAAGAAACGGTACAAGCTGCGCGTTACATTGGTCAGGGACTTTCTGTTACCTTCGACCACATGCGGCGACGGCCGATTACCGTACAGTACCCTTACGAGAAACTGATTCCTGGTGAACGGTTTCGCGGTAGAATTCATTTTGAATTTGATAAGTGCATCGCCTGTGAAGTTTGTGTTCGCGTTTGTCCAATTAATCTACCTGTAGTCGATTGGGAATACGACAAAGCCAGCAAAAAGAAAAAACTCAACCACTACAGCATTGACTTTGGAGTTTGTATCTTTTGCGGTAATTGTGTGGAATTTTGCCCCACTAACTGTCTATCCATGACAGAAGAGTATGAGCTTGCCACTTACGATCGCCATGAATTGAACTATGACAACGTAGCACTAGGTCGTCTGCCCTATAAGGTAACAAACGATCCAATGGTTACACCACTGCGCGAACTAGTTTATCTACCCAAAGGTGTCCTCGAACCCCACGGACTGCCCGCAGATGCGCCACGTGCAGGTGCGCGTCCAGAAGACCTGGTAGAACAAACAGAAAAATAAATGTCATTTGTCATTTGTCTATTGTCATTTATCCTTTGTTATTTGACCAATGACCAGTGACCAGTGACCAGTGACCAGTGACCAATGACCAATGACCAATGACTAAGGACAAAAAACAGTGAATCTAGCAGAAGGAGTACAGTTAGTATCGCTTGGCATACTGGGCGTGATGATGATTGGGTCGGCCATTGGTGTGGTGCTGTTCTCCAACATCGTCTATTCTGCCTTTTTGCTGGGGGGTGTGTTCATCAGCATAGCGGGAATGTACCTGTTGCTAAATGCTGATTTTGTTGCAGCTGCACAAATACTAATTTACGTTGGGGCAGTTAACGTGCTGATTTTGTTTGCCATTATGTTGGTAAACAAGCGTCAGAATTTTGTCGCATTTCCCAACTCTTGGGTGCGTAAAGTACTTACAGGTCTAGTCAGCGTAGGATTGTTTGGTCTTTTAAGTACAATGGTGCTGGCTACTCCTTGGGCTTACTCAACTGCTCCTGTAGTGGGTGGTGAAAGCTCTATAGTTTTGATTGGAGAGCATTTCTTCACTGACTTTTTACTACCTTTTGAACTGGCTTCCATTTTGCTGCTGATAGCGATGGTAGGAGCAATTATTTTGGCCCGTCGCGAGTATTTGCCAGACCAATTGACATCATCCGATCTGCGGCAAACTGTTTTGACTTTGCCAGAACGCCCCAGAGAACTGGTATCAACAACCAGCGAAACAAAAGAGTAATATTTGCGACTTAATTCGCAGATAAACAGCCAGTTTTTTCAGGAGGGATACCCAGATTTATGCAACTCCAGTACTTTTTATTACTAGCAGCAGCTTTATTCTGCATCGGCATCTACGGTTTAATTACCAGCCGTAACGCCGTGCGGGTGCTGATGTCAATTGAGTTACTGCTCAATGCTGTTAATCTGAATTTAATGGCATTTTCCAACTTCCTCGACTCAACATTAATTAAGGGTCAGGTTTTCACAGTATTTGTGATTACCGTGGCCGCAGCCGAGGCGGCGGTGGGTTTAGCGATCGTGCTGGCCATTTATCGCAACCGCGATACCGTCGATATGGAGCAGTTTAATCTCCTGAAGTGGTAATTGTGCGTGCAACTCAAGCAGGTAATCATTGCTTATAAAGCGCGGGATGCCCGGAGTAAAGAATGGGCAGAAATCTGTGCTAAACAACTAGAAAGCCGCGAGTGCCAGGTGTTGATGGGGCCTAGCGGGCCGAAAGACAACCCCTATCCAGTCTTTTTGGCTTCGGCGGCTCAACCAATCGATCTCGCCTTGGTACTCGGTGGCGATGGCACTGTTTTAACTGGTGCCAGGCATTTAGCCCCAGCTGGCATCCCGATTCTGGGAGTGAATGTGGGAGGTCATCTGGGGTTTTTAACTGAGTCAGTGGAAGAGTTTCAGGATACAGAGAAAGTTTGGGATCGGCTGTTTGAGGATCGCTATGCTATCCAACGACGGATGATGTTACAAGCTGCGGTGTATGAGGGTCACGGGTCTAATTTGGAACCAGTGAGCGAGCGTTACCTGGCTTTGAATGAATTTTGTGTCAAACCCGCCTCTGCTGACCGAATGATTACCTCAATTTTGGAAATGGAAATCGACGGTGAGGTAGTCGATCAATACGTCGGGGATGGGTTGATTATTTCTACTCCCACAGGTTCCACAGGTTACACCGTTTCTGCTAATGGGCCAATTATGCACGATGGTATGGAGGCGCTTACCATCACTCCTATTTGTGCAATGAGCCTTTCTAGTCGCCCACTCGTTTTACCCCCTGGTTCTGTGGTGAGTATTTGGCCTTTGGGGGATTACGATTTGAGTACCAAACTGTGGACAGATGGAGTTTTGGGGACTTCAATTTGGCCGGGACACCGCGTTGATGTGCGGATGGCAGAGTGTCGGGCTAAATTTATTATTTTGCGCGAGAACAATTCCTACTATCAGACGTTGCGGGAGAAGTTGCTTTGGGCAGGTACAAGAGTTCACTACAACAATAATCACCGTAATTAATTAAGTATTTTAGAGTGCATTTACCGCAGATTGCGATGGCGTACCCGCCTTTTCCGGTGGCGATCGCAGATGCGATGTCTACAACGGGCTACACCTACGCAACGAAAACACCGCAGGCATCGCACCAAAACCATCCAAGCCCCTGGATTCATCTGGGGGCTTTCTGCCCTGAATTTTATTTTTTAACTGACCGACAAAGAAAAGGACATAAGGCTCTAAATTTATTTATGGGAATTATTAATTTTTAATTCGGGGCAAAGCGATGTGACTTGCATTTATAGCGTATATCAAAGGAAAATTTTGTATCTTATTGCCAGATTTTTTCGGAATTAATGTCCATAATAAAAGCACTCTACCTCTAATCCAAAAGAGTGAGAAAGCTCTCTAGAGGTTATTTTATCGAAAACTGTCTCAATTACGCTTCGACACATTAATGCATAATGTGAGCTATTTGTATAGTGCCTAAATCATAGTAGGATATTTTCGCAAATCTAAGTAGGAAGATAGATGGAAGTTTCTGGACGCAACATCAATTACCCACTGAATCCTCCTCCCCCTCTTGAAGATTTTCCCGTCCTTCAAACTGAAAAATATGCCCTACGGCTAGCGTCAACTGAAGAAGAATTAGAATCAATTTTTCGGTTGCGTTTTGAAGTTTTTAATCTTGAACTAGGCTTGGGATTTTCTACTTCTAACTTTACCCAGATGGATATAGATAAGTTTGATGCAGTTTGCCATCATTTAATTATGATTTCCAAACAAACGGGTAAAACCATTGGAACTTATCGGATGCAAACTTATATAATGGCCTCTCAAAGACTCGGCTTTGATGCTGCTGATATATTTAATCTTAATGCAATTCCCAATTCTGTGCTTCAGGCATCAGTTGAAGTTGGCCGTGCATGTATAGCTAAAGAATACCGCAACAGTCAGGCACTTTTACTATTATGGAAAGGGCTAGCAAATTATCTCATCTGGAGTGAGAATCAATATTTCTTTGGCTGTGCATCATTACTAACACAGTGTCCTTTTCAAGCTACTTGTACTTATGATTATTTTCAGCATAATGGCTTGATGCATCCAAGTATTTTGGTTTATCCAAATTCACAATCTTGTCTAGAACTGCCTCAAACTTGCCCAGATTCATATAATGTTGAAATTCCTAAAATTTTGCAGGCATACTTGAATATTGGAGCTAAAATATGCAGTATTCCAGCTATCGACCGACACTTTAAGACTATTGATTTTTTAACCATATCTAATACCAAAGACTTTGCTAGATGGCGTTATCAAATATTATGAAAAGGAGTCAAAATGGGCTAAACCTTAGCTATCCGCTAACAGAATCCAGGAGTCAGAATACCCTAGTAATCAAGTCAGGGGTTTCAAGCAAGGAAAATTTTTATTGATCTCCACGATTAAAATCCCTTGCTCGCTTACCACAATTCATCCATTTTTTACTTCAGAATACATTCTGTATTCTGGCTCCTGACTGCTGAATTCTTCTTCGGTAAAATTATCTTTAGCCATAATGCTGTTTGGATGTCCCATAAACAGGCTCAGATATAATTCGTAATTACGAACTACAAATTACGAACTACGAACTACGAACTACGAATTACGAATTACGAATTACGAATTACGAATTACGAATTACGAATTACGAATTACGAATTACGAATTACGAATTACGAATTACGAATTACGAATTACGAATTACGAATTACGAATTACGAATTACGATCGTGGGCGTAGCTGCGGCACTTCATCTACTGCGCCTAACTGGATTATTTTAGACAAAATATTGGGAAAATTACTTATGCACCATCTCAAATTTGCTCCGAGTTGGTTGCGATTTTTAATTATTTTCTTATTGGCGATGGGTATATTGTTTCGCTTTTTTAATCTTGATAACAAGGTTTACTCCCATGATGAAACTTATACCTCATTGCGAATTTCTGGTTATACAAGAACTGAAGCACAAAATAAACTATTTAATGGTAGTGTCATTGGCGGAGAAAGTTTTGCTCAGTTCCAAGGTGTAAATCAAAAAAATTTAAATGATACAATCATGACTTTGGCTAGAGAAGATTCATTGCATCCACCGCTTTATTACGTAATAGCGAGATTGTGGATGGAAGTTTTTGGTAATTCGGTGACGGCGATCAGAAGTTTATCTGCTTTGATCGGTTTGCTGGTTTTTCCTTGTGTTTATTGGCTATGTCGAGAATTATTTAATGTGCCATTATCGGTTTCTGGTGTAGCGATCGCACTCATGGCAATTTCTCCAATTCACCTAGTATACGCCCAAGAAGCACAAGAATATATTCTCTGGTTAGTCACCATATTACTATCCAGTGCATCTCTGCTGCAAGCAATGCGGCTGGAATCACAAGATAAAGATGAGCTAGCAAAACAACGACAACGACCAGATTTATTTGCTATCTGGAGCATTTATGCAGTAACTTTATCCATTAGTTTTTATACATTTATTTGGAGTGGGTTTGTAGCAGTTGCTCACGGAATTTATGTGATGATTACTGCCAAATTTAAGTTAACTAAAATTGTCCAAACTTATCTGCTAGCATCACTGGTAGGTTTTTTAGCCTTCATGCCTTGGATAACAATTGTGATAGGTGACTTTTTTCAATTTCTGATTTCAGCAGACAAGACAACAATGCAGTCATCTTTGATGCCTGTTTTCCCATTTTTGCTGATGCAGTTAAGCCGGATTTTTTTTGATATAGACTTTAGTTCAGACAATCCTCTGAACTATTTAGTTACATCAATTTTTTTAACTTTGGTAGGATATTCAATTTATTTTCTTTGTCTGACAACTAACTATAAAGTCTGGTTTTTTCTTGTCACATTGATTGTAGTACCAGCACTACCTCTAATACTGCCAAGTGCTGGAGGTATACAATCATTTAGCGAACCATATTTCATACCATCTTATTTGGGAATTCAAGTGACTGTTGCTTACCTATTAGCGACACAATTATATAATGGGAGCGCATCACGCCGCAGGATTTGGCACATAATCATGGCATTAGTGATTATTTGTGGTCTGATTTCTTCTAAGGCAAATTCCCAGGCAGAAACTTGGTGGAATAAGGGTGTGAGCTATGGCAATCCCCAAGTTGCCCAAATTATCAATCAAACAACTCGTCCACTTTTAATTAGTGATGCTTTGGGCAATAATTATGGTAACATCTTTTCTCTGAGCTATCTTTTGGAACCAAAAGTGCAATTTTTGTTGGTGAAAAATCAAAAAACTCCTAAAATTCCTGATGGATATACCAATATATTTTTATTCAATCCTTCAGATACTTGGCGCGAAACAATTGAAAAAAAGTATAAATCAGATACAGATGTTGTTTACAGTGACAACTATTATTCGGTCTGGAAATTAGCTAAATCTCCTAAGTTGCGCTGACGCAATATTCCATCTAACAAGTTATCTGCCAGTTTCTAGTTGCTTTGGCAGTTTTCTTGAATCATAAGTCAATATTGGCTATAATGACAATTTTTTATAAAATATTCAAATATTTACTTTCTTAAAATCAGCTAAAAATAACAAAAACAAATATTAAACAGATTCTTATCTGAAATTAATTTAAGTGATGGTACAACGCTTTAAATTATTCTTTGAGATAAATTTAGTGGTTTATTTAAAGGTATTATATGCAAATAACAGATTTTCTTAGTCTTTTACACCCAGCGATCGCAGTTATATTCGTATTTCCACTTATCGGGACAGTCGTTAATTTTGCTTGGCAAACACGCCAACGCAGATTGCAAATTTTAGCCGGGAGTAAGAGCAAAATTCCCCCAGTGGTGGGCACAGAACATAAACAGTTAGGCGAAAGACTAACAGGTGCAGTTGTCGGATTAACTTTAATCGGATTAAGCTACCCTATTGGCAAAAATATTATCAAAAATCAATTGTGGAATAAAGCACCTTTTCAAGTTGTTTTTATCTTGTTAATATTTGCTGCTACCATCACATCGTTAGTATTTCTTTATCGGGCAAGGCAGCGATTGTGGCGGGCAGTTTTTGCAACTTTAACTGGTGCAGGTTTAGTAATTATAGGCTGTCAGGATGGAGTATATCGCCTCACCAGTCAGTGGTATTGGTCACACTATTATATTGGCATTACAGCAGCACTGCTGATGATTTTTTCATTAGCGATTGTTCCAGATATTTATCAAGATAAGTCTCATAGTTGGCGCATCGTCCATACAATTTTAAACTGCATTGCTTTGTTGCTATTTATTGGACAAGGGATGACTGGAACGCGAGATTTATTAGAAATACCTCTTAGTTGGCAAGAACCCTATATTTATCAGTGTGATTTTGCTAATAAAACTTGTCCAACACCAAATCCCCAACCACCAAAATGAACTAAGCCCGGATTTCTCACCACACCTCTCAAAGCCCGTGCTTGTGCAGGGAAGCAGGGGAGGCAGGGGAAGAATAATAATTCCTAACTCCTGACTCCTAAATCTGACAAATGACAAATGACTATCG